>NZ_CP084222.1:2100908-2401038 GCF_020268605.1 Arsenophonus apicola | reverse complement strand
AGGCTGATGGTCAATGATGAGGGCAGAAAACGATTAACAGAAACGGGTAATAAAACCACGCTGTTTTTTAATCATGATAATAATCATTGGTTTATGGAGAATGTGCCCGGTAAAACAGCCAACAGCCTGACGAAAAAAGAGATGGAAAAAGTAGCCTTAGGTGATCCTGCTGGGTTAGACTCTGTATCTTATAAATTATTGTCTTTCATTAAATTAGCTGAACAATTTCAGTCCACTATAAGCCAGTTTTATCATTATCATAAATTGTCGCTACAAACCTGGGTGCCGTTTTTCGCTAGTTTTACTAAGAGTAAAGCGCAACTGGGCAGTTATGATTTACAGTTTATTAATAATGAAACTAATCAAATAAAGAAATTAGTCACAAATAATAAACATATCATTGATTTTATTAATAAATATAATCAATATCTGGCAATGGTTATGAAAGTGTATCATTACAACGGAAAGACATTAGCTTTGCGAGGTGATATCACTGATGCAGATAGTGTACATGGATTAAATGCGGCTTTTCTCATCAAAGAATTGATCCCCTGGTTTGCCAATAAAAAAGGCTTGGGGTGGTGGATCATGAGTTATCAGAAACCCTTAGTATGGCGCTGGATATACATACGTATCTCAATTTGACGCAAATAGTGCATGGAACAGTAGAAGATACATTGCGGTTGGTTAATTTATATCAACTGGCTGCCTACCCCGGACAGCTAACTACGAAAGGATTATTGAGCCCATTGTTTTATGGTAGCTATTTTCTAGGGGGGGTATTTAATATTGCCAGTATTGTTTTGGATAGTATTGAGTTAGCTAATGCGCAAAATGATCTGCAACGGGCGGTTTTTAGTGCTCAGTTAGGAGTTGATATTACTAATTTAGCCGTAATTGGCATAGGAATCGGTTCTGGCATGCTGGGGGCAACTACCGTTGCTGCATTTACTGGCGCCTTATCTGTACCACTGGCAGGGTTAGGCATAGGCATCACCGCGTTGGCAGAAGCGTTTGGTAACGTCACTCACAATGTACAGATAGTAGGCAACTATTTTGCTGATATTGATTGGGCTTATAAGCAGGGTGGTTATCGGCAAATAAAAAAAAAATAGCTGACAATGTTGCGGTTATTACTTTTATGGAGCCGATCCCTGGGGCAGTCATTACCGAACTGGACTTACGGCAAAATAAACTCACTTTTGATAGCCAGTATCTCTATCGTAATGATCCTACTAATACGGTTGGGTCAGGAAGAAGTGATTATTTTGTGTTTTGGCCCAATCGAGGCGTAAATCAAGATAAAAGCCAGGCGATCAATATTCGAAACGGCTTAGGCTATCAAAGTAGTCAATTCAACTTTAAACCGGGTAATGATGTTCTGGTTCTGCCAGGTACTCCTGTTACCTATTTAGATTATGTATATATGATTTTACCCTTTGTCACTGCTCGATATGATAGGGGATTTGATATATTAAGAAAACTGGAAGAAGATGGTCGGTTTGACTTTGATTTTTATGCTTTTCCCGGTGAACGGGCAATCTATAGGATTATTCCAGATTATGTTGCAACCCCCATTAAAGTGATTTTGGACGATCGCGATCGGGATTTGCTGATCCCTGCATTACCAAAGGATTTTCAACGCTATATCAGTTATTAGTTGGTGGCGAAGGAGAATATCGGATTAGTTTAGCAAAAGAGGCGTCAATAACTTTGCTATCAAATCATGCCAATACACGTTGGGTATTGGATGCCCGTTATCTAAACCCGGGCACCAATATGCAGTTTAATAAAGTGGATAACGATCTCTATATAGATAATGTAACAATAACATTACCAAAAAACGCCAAACAGATTAAGGTGATAAATAAACAGGGAACTTTCATTTTTGATGAAAAAAATCAACAAATGCGACTCATTAATGTGGATGGATCGCATTTTAATAATAGAGATTCACTAGATAAATATCTAAAAATGTTAGCCAATAGTGAGTCACTCTCTTCGGCATTTGTGATCATCAATCACTATCAGCCAGAAGGTGGCAAAGGTGAAGTGGGTAGAGCCTATTATGATACGGCTCGTAACCGTATGATTTATACTAATCTGCCAGATGCGGCGGAATTTCTCAGCCAAGCGGTTTTAGCTAAAGTTGAAGGCGATAAAGCCTGGTTTTATCGCGATACGGCTATCTGGCAGGTAGAAATTAGCACTGGACAGCTATTGCGGCAATATCTGCCATTTGGTTTTCCTGCTGTAGGTAATGTAGCTATTACTAGCAATACCATCCAGGGAAATGGCCAATTATTATTTGTGATTAATCATGACAATGGAATGCGCTGTGTCTATACTGTTGAGGATGCAGCGCTGAACTTGGTTGCAATTAATGGTAGTAAAGATCTGCTGAATCAATTAGATAATTTTAAACAGTTGATGGATTTTACTGGACAGAATAAAAATACTGCCACGTTATTATTATCCGAAGCTACCCAGTTTGGTAATTCCTCACCTATTAAAATTGATACTATTTCTAAGCTTATCTCCACAGCCGAGCTTGTTCCGAGCCGGGTTGCTGAAGTGCTCTATTTATCTGGTTATATTGACAAACAGAAACAGCATTACTGGTTAATACCCACAGCAAACCATGGACATAAAGTAATTCGTTTAAATCTGCCAACTTTAGTTGAGCAGGAGGAGGTACCGCTGCCTAATGATGATACTATTGTTAATCAATCGCTGTCGTTAGCACCGCTGTCAGAATTTATTCTTGCTGCGACCACGATGGGGGAGTCGCCCGGTTATTATTTTTATAATTTCCAAAAACATACCCTCTATTTCCAACCAGATGATGGTTTATCCAATAATCAGGCGCAATTAGTCGCGACTAATATTAAAACGCTTTTTCCTATCAATAATAAATTATTTAGTTTGCGACAAAATGGGATATTCAGTTTGTTGGATAACCAGTGAAGAAATGTATTACTTGGGGTTTCACAGGACTGGTTACGTCAGCATAGTGTCGATGTCACGTTAGAGTTGGAGAAACTGATTGAAACGATGCCACACTCAGCTGATCACATAATGTTGCAGGGCTTGCAGGATCGAGATGGAAACCCGATCAGGGGTTGGTATGATAGTTTAGCCGGCCGGATAGTACAGGGTGGAAGTAGTTTAGATGCTAATCACGATCTGGTTTACTTAGGGTTATCAAAAGATCAGCGAGAAGCATTGATTTATGATAATGATGAACAGCAGCAATATCGTTTTTTGCAACCCGCCACCGTAACCTTGACGCCGACAGACACTGGGTTTTTGATCTCCGATATTGCAACAGATCCTTTATGGGCTGCTTTTACTTAATGCTATTGCAGGATAATAGTTGTTTTGTTGTCAAACAAAACAACTGATTTTAATTAGTTATTTATACCTGCTGAATATCAATTTATTTGAACGCAAATATTTGGTCACTCGTGGGATGATTTATTTTTATCATTGCTATTTTTTATCTGTTTTAATGAAGATTAAGCCAGTTTTGTTATTTAATGTTGTTGCAATAAGCTATTAACAGATAATTAATCATCGGATTTTGTTAAATACTAGTGGCTGAATGTGGAAATATCGCGCTAGATTTTACCGGCACTATTACACATCAAAATCTTATTCTCTACCACTTGCTGCATTGCTTGTTTTCCTGGTGTGATATATTGGCGCGGATCGTTAGCATCCGGATGTTCAGATAAATATTGTTTTACTGCATCAGCAAAGGCAATCTTTAAGTCGGTGGCCACATTGACTTTACAGATCCCTAATGAAATAGATTGACGTATCATCTCTTCAGATATACCTGATGCGCCATGTAAAACTAATGGAATATCAACTTGACATTGGATCTCAGCCAGGCGTTTAAAGTCAAGGTGAGGTTCATCGTGGTAGAGTCCATGAGCAGAACCGATGGCAACGGCCAGTGAATCTATGCCGGTTTGCTCAACATATTCTTTAGCGGCACTCGGGTCGGTATAAAAACTCTCTTTACTATCAACCACTAATTCATCTTCTTGACCCCCTAAGCGCCCTAATTCCGCTTCGACACTCACATCGTAACGTTGGCAAAATTGAACAACATTTGCCACTGTATCGATGTTTTCTGCAAAGGGTAGATGGGAGGCATCGATCATCACCGAGCGAACGCCGGCTTTAACTTTATGGCAGATATCGGTCAATTCTTCATGATGATCCAGATGAAGCGCAAGGGGTAGTTTGTTTAATGAAGCGGCTTGGGTGCAAATAGATACCATGTATTCCAGGCCGGCGTAGGTAAAGGTACTCGGTGTACCGGCCAGAATGACCGGTGAAGCCATTTGGGCCGCAGTTTCTACAACCACTTGGATAGTTTCTAAATTGTGAACATTAAACGCGGGTATCGCATATTGCCCCCGTTGGGCATTTTTTAGCATTTCTCGGCTAGAAATTAAATACATGGTAACTCCTTAAATACCATCATTATTATGGGATCCTTTATTTTGCTGTTGCTGATGCCATAAACTGGTTAATCCTTGGTGGCCACAATCCAGCGCCATATCACGAAATTTTTCTGCATCCAGAGTTTGGCGTTCTAGCATCATTTCAACAGCCATTTGCATATTGGTTCCCGTTAGGACTTGCCATTGTGGATGGGTCAATGTTAACTGTGCGGCTTGAGAAAATGGTGTGCCGCCTAGTAAATCAGTAAGAAATACTAAGCCGTCACCCTTATCACAAATTTTACTGGCTTGATTTAGGGCTTGATATAACTCTTCTGTTGTCATGCCCTCAGTAAAATCAATTGCAGTGCACTGCGATTGTTTGCCAACAATTTGCTCCATTGCTTGCATTAAACCACTAGCAAAGCTTCCATGGCCGGTAATGACAATGCCTAACATATTTACTCCTTATAAGAATCCAACTAATTTACCTGCCAGCCCAAATAGGATGGTAATGCCAATCATTTTTACTGGTGAAAAGCCACGTTTCAAAAAAACGTAGACGATTAGGGTAAAAGCTAGCGGTAATAAATTGGGCATTAATTTATCCAATACATCTGTTTGTAATGCTACTTTAGCCTCACCGGCTTTTAGTACTAATGGCGTAGAGAGATGAACATAAGACGCTACCAATGCCCCAATTACCGTCATACCGACAATAGAGGCGGCATGAGAAATATTTTTGGTGTGAGTTTTTAGTATTGCAATCGCTTTAGTCCCTGCCTGATAACCGTAATGCGCTAAACCAAAGCGTAAGGCAAAATTAACGATATTAAATAGCAGAAAGAAAACGATCGGGCCAAAAATACTGCCCTGTAAGGCAAGTGAAGCACCAATACCGGCACAGATTGGTAGTAGAGTAAGCCAAAATAGGGCATCACCAATTCCCCCTAAAGGCCCCATCAAGGCTACTTTAACCGCACGGATAGTAGAAATTTTTTCTTTACTGCGCTCCATTGCTAATACTAGGCCGGATAAAAAAGTGACATCAAACGGGTGAACATTAATAAATTCCATATGCATTTTCATGGAATTGGCGAGATCTTGTGGATTTTTATGAATTTTCCGCAAAGCGGGGATTAGGGTATATAACCATCCACCGGCTTGCATACGTTCATAGTTAAATGAAGCTTGCAAAAGCAATGAGCGTAGCGCCATAACATTGATGTCATAGGATGTTAATGCTTTGCCGGGCGTGGTATCAATATAGTCATCACTCTCTACCTGGCTGGTGGCAAGAGCTTGTGCCATGCGTTTTTCACTTTTTTTTGCCATTTCTTCATCAGCTCGATTAAATGCCATCATTCATCTCCTGTTGATTGGTTTGTGATGGCATGTTTGCTGTCTCGCCATCATTATTACGAGTGCGGTTAAAGAAATCGATTAAAGCAATAGCAAAGGCACCTAAAGCGATGGCGATAATCGGTAGATCTAGGAAGGTGACTGCGAGAAAACCTAAGATAAAATAAGCGACATAAGTTTTTTTCATCATGATTTTCATTAGCAGAGCGAAGCCGATTGCCGGCATCATACCACCGGCAACCGCCAGTCCATCGAGCAGCCATTGTGGGGCTTTTTGTACCATAGCACTGGCAGCGTCAGCGCCGAAATAAATAGGTAAGAAGGCAACGATAAAGTAAAAACAGAATAGAATAATAATGCCAAGATAGTTTACCCATTCAACGCCGCGCCAATTGAGATTTTTGACCATTTGATCGCATTTATGCATCATGGGTGAATAAAGGGTAAATAATAGGGTAATGCAACCTTGCACCGCAATTGAAAAGGGAATGGCAATTCCAATAGCAACTTTAGGATCAGACTGGGTGAGAATGGCAAAAGCGGTACCAATAATACCACCGATAACCACATTGGGAGGTTGTGCCCCAGCAAGTGGTACCATTCCCATCCAAACAAGTTCTAATGTTCCACCAACTAATAGACCCGTCTGCACATCACCTAAAATTAATCCCACAATGGGGCCTATTACAATTGGACGATGAAGATGAGTGAGCCCATCAAATAGATCAACGCCGGCAATGCCTGCTAATAAGGCGATCAATAATGCATCAGTAAACATATTTGTCTCCATTAATTCAGCAGATTGGTAATATTTTCACCCGTTTCGTCTGGCACGCGGCGAATTTCACAGGGGATGCCTAATTGATTAAGCTGACGAAAAGCCTCTATATCATTGTGATCAACGGAAACGGTTTTATGGATCTGTTTTTTTCCTTCGCAGAAATGCATATTACCAATATTGACAAAATTGATGGGTACCCCACCTTTTACTAGCGTCAATACATCCTGCGGTGTTTTGCAAACAATAAAAATTTTCTGCCGCTCCGCTGCCTTATGAATAATGTCGATCGTTTTTTGTAAGGTAAAATAGCGGGTTTGGACGCCATCGGATACCACCATGTCCATTAGTGATTGCTGAATTGGATCATTGGCTGCTTCATCATTAGCAACGACAACTAAGTTGGCACCAAGTGAATTGGTCCAAGTGATACCGACTTGACCATGGATCAGACGATTGTCAATGCGAGTCATTAAGATGTTTGGGGGGGACATATACGCTCCTTATTATTGTTCTGGTTACATATAGGGATAAATATGGACACCTTTTACTACCCGATTCACTTCACCGGTTGGACAGGGATTATCAGGCGATAGCCCCAAAGATAGTGAAGTTTCGACCGCGATTAATTGCAAAAATAATAGGTAGGGAAAAATAAGCCAAATATCAGCTAGCGTGGTGTTAAGTGCAATGGCATTGTTATCAGGTAGACTACTTAAGGCCAAAATTTTTTTTGCTCGTCCATCCTGTTTTAATTCATTAAGCAGATCCAAATCATAACGTCGGCAATAGGCTTCTTGAGAAAGTAGAATAATAACTAAGGTTTCTTCATTAATAAAAAATTTTGGCCCATGTCGCACTCCCATCGTTGAGTCATAACGGGTGGCCACTTGCCCCGCGGTTAACTCTAACATTTTAAGCGCAGCCTCCTCACTAATACCGGTAAAACAGTGGGAGCCCAAAACTATCATACGCTTGAAACCTTGTTGAATGATAGGTTGAATAATCCTTTGCCAGTTGGCGGCTTGCTTTTCACATAAAGTGATTAAGGTGGCTAAATTTTGTTGTGCATGATTCAAGCTTGAATTGCCTAATAACAATATGGTCGCTAATGCCATGCAACTAAAACTAGATGTCATTGCAAAACCACGATCGTTTGATCCTTCTGGCATAGTGAGTAAACAGACATTTGCTCGGTTTTTTGCATAGTCTGTAAGTGTGCTTTGGGGGTTACAGGTTAATATTAAGTGATGGCATTCTGTTAAGCATTGATCAGCGAGCTTTATGGCTGCAACGCTCTCTGGACTATTACCCGAGCGGGCATAAGAGACAAATAAAGTGGGTTTACTTTTATCCAGATATTGCTTTGGCGTGGGTACAATATCCGTTGAAGCAAAGGCATAAACGTTTAAATGTCTATGTTCACGTAACCAAGGTGCGATTGATTTGCCCACAAACGCGGAAGAGCCTGCGCCACACAGAATAATTTGTAAATTAGCTTGTTTTAATAATGGGTAAAGGAAGTTTTGCCACGCAGCTGAATTATCTGTTAGCGTTTGATATAAGTTACGCCATAACTGAGGTTGTTGCTGAATTTCTTGTACTGTATATTGCGCCTTATGGGTTTTAAGCCATAGAGGATCATATGAAAAAAAAGGCATCATAATACAATGGCTCCTTCTGTTTTTGTCTCACAAGCGCTGGCATAATGCATTAATACCGAACGAATTTTATCCTTTACCCACTCTTTTGGATCAGTCGCTGATAAGCGACCTGCATTAATGGCTGCCCTTTGTTCTGGTAGATATTGGCTTAACATCGAGAGGGGCACTGGACGCTGGCGTAAGTTGGTTAATAACTTTTCAACTGCTGCCTCGACTTTAGGATTTGTCCAATAATAGCGAATGCGATCACTTAAACTGTATTGGCGATCAATATATTGCTGATGTGCACTGCCTTGGTAATAAAGCTGCCAGCGCTTTGGTTGTTCAAGCATCACTTGTTCAAGGGTTTCACTGAGGTATGCGGCAAGCTGTTTTCCATTCCATTCACGATCTAATTTATCAAGTGCAAACAGGCCTTCGCGCAGGGCAAAGGTTAATGCCGGCCCCACTTTTAAAATAGCAAAATGATCGCGTACCAAATCTTGATAGCTTTGTGGTGTTTGATAATCTGTTGAGTGGGCTTCGTAAACGATATGAGGATGGCTTTCAATATAATGGCTAAGTGCTTTCGCTTTTTCTACTTGATAGTGTTCTACTTGGTGATGGCTAAATTCAACGCCTGGTTGAACAACTAAAGCGATGACTCTAGGCCAAACGTCGATGAGTCCTGCATTGTGCCAAGCGTTTTGATGAATATTAAGGGTCGTGGCGGCGGCTTTAGCTGATGTGATTTGCACTTGGGTAAGTGCTGATTTAATGCCACCAGGGGTAGGAACCTCAGTACCAATAACGTAAACCGGTGCTTCACCGCCATTTTCTCGCCAACTACGCTCTGCCACTGCGCACAAACGGGCTGCTCGCTGAGCAACAATTTCGTCGGTTAAAGGTGCTACATCATCAGCACAAGGCATTGAACAATCAAGATGAATTTTTCGAAATCCTGCTTTGACATAGTCATAGATCAGTGTTTCTGAAAATGTCATGGCTTGTTCTGCACTATGTTCCTGCCAGACATTAGGCCCTAGATGATCACCCCCTAGCCAAATTTGTTGGGTGGGAAAATCTAGTTTATTAGCGATGTCAAATATTTTATCGCGAAAATCTCTCGGCTGCATGCCAGTATAGCCGCCAAATTGATTTACTTGATTAGAAGTAGCTTCAATTAATACTGCTGTTTTTCTTTCTTTTGCAACCTGTAAAGCACTTTCTAATACCCAAGGGTGGGCGGAACAGACCGAATAGATCCCGACTGCGTCACCTGCTTTGTGACGATGAATCAGTTGTAATAGCGACTGCATAATATTTCCCTGCTAGCTGATGTATATTTATCTTTAGAATTAAATCAATAGGGCGTTATTCGTCGACAATAATGACATTAACCCCAAGTTCAGCCAGTTTTTCTCGATACTGTTGTGGGATCCGGCTATCAGTAATAAGATGATGAATCTGCTTTGTTTCACAAATTAAACAAAAGCTCTTACGGCCAAATTTACTGCCATCTGTTACAGCAATAATCTGCTGTGCAACATCACACATAATACGATTAAGATGGGCCTCGCCTGGATGAGGGGTTGTGATGCCGGCTTCAAGATCAAAACCATCAACCCCAAGAAACAAGGTATTGAAACGATATTGAGTTAGTTGTTGTTCTGCCACAGAACCATAAATTGAGTAGGAGTTTTTACGTGTATTTCCGCCTAGAACCATCACATCAATTTGCTCAAAATTGGCTAATTCGTAAGCGATATTAAGCGCATTGGTCATAACCACCAACGCATGGTGATTACGTAAAAAAGGCACCATTTCAGCAGTTGTTGAGCCTGAGTCGAGAATTAATGAATCGCCATCTTGGACAAACTCAGCGGCTTTTGCTGCGATCAATATTTTTAGTGCTCTATCTATTTGACCTTTTATTTGAAAAGGTCGGTCAAAAGCAAATTTATTATTTGCCATTGCGCCACCATACGAGCGTAAGGCACAGCCTTTTTTTTCTAAATAACGCAAATCATTACGAATGGTCACTAGGGAGACATTAAAACGCTGGCTAAGGGTTGCAACTTTTACACTACCATTATGGTAAAGCATGTCGATAATAGTTTCTCGGCGTTTTATTGTATCAGTACTCATTTAAACTCCTGTTACGTTATTAAATCGTGGTGGTAAACAATAGAAACTAAAGTTAATTGCACAAACAACGCATTAGTAATTACAACAAAAGCAAGTAAACGAAACTGTGATCCTGATTAAAGTTCATTTTTATAGAATATTGGGCTTAAATTACTTTCGATTTATGAAATATCGAAAGTAATAATATTGTGTTGATTTTTTTATTAATGAAATTTAAACCAGATAATATGGCGTTTGATAAAAAAACATGCACAATTAAAACGAAAGATATTTTATTTAGTCACAGTATCATTGCTTATACAGTAGGGCTAGTGATAGGGATCACAAAATAAAAAATACTTAGCACAGTGAGCAAAGTAGTTATTTACACTTTTTACGAAAAGTGAATAAAAGGATTATTTGAAATATTATCAAAAAACAATATTTGTTATTTTATTGATCATGATTAATAGTATTTTCGATTAAATTAAGTTGAGTAGTAGATTATTATTATAGTTAAAAACAAGTTGGCTTAATATTAAAAGTTTATCTGTTATTGATGTGAAAATAATATCATTTTTTTTAATTAATTGTTTTTATATAATTACAGATAATAAAGCTAAATAGATAATAAGGTTTTTATTTTTGTAAAAAAATAAAATATTAATCTTATTTTATGTAAATGATGGCATATTATTTTTGTATAAAAATAAATCAAGTGGTTGCGATAGGTGTGCTAGCGTTTTTATTCCTTTTATCAAACATCAGTGGCCTATTTTTTACTATAGTTAGAATTAACGAATGTTCATTACAGGTTATCTTTTATCTAACAAGCAAGGATTCAATCGATGGCAAAATTTTCTTAGAGATAAATACGGTGGTTAAACAATAAGGTGCTGAACACATTAAGGCATTGATTATTTTTATCTGCACTATTTATTTCAGTTAGATATGAAACCTTAAGATATAGCGCCGCTTGATGGCTCATAAAAATATTTTTTCAATAGATTAAATTAAAAAACGGTCAACTGCTGAGACAAGCATCCTAATGAAGAGTTTATAAAAAAGGATAAAGATTATGACACGAGGAATTGCAAATAAAGTTATTGTCGTGGTCGGAGCAAGTAGTGGAATAGGTGAAGAGTTGGCTCGCCATTTAGTCAAAGAAGGCGCCAGGCTGGTTTTAGGGGCGCGTCGTCTAGATCGGTTGCAATCATTAGCCGAAGAATTAAATCTTGATAAAGAAGCTGTTGTCCCAACCGATGTGACGAAACCTGAACAAGTGCAGGCATTAGTTGATCGAGCCATTAGTTTGTATAACCGAATTGATGTAATAGTTAATAATGCCGGTATTATGCCGCAATCACTGTTAGAGGATTGTCATATTAGTGAATGGAATGAGATGATCGATATTAATTTAAAAGGTGTGCTTTATGGCATAGCAGCAGCGTTACCCTATATGAAAAAACAGATGAGTGGCCATATTATTAATACATCATCAGTTGCAGGCCATAAGGTAAAACCAGGCAGTGCAGTTTATTCAGCTAGCAAGGCGGCGGTGCGGGTGATCTCGGAAGGTTTGCGTCAAGAAATGATACCCTATCATATTAGGACAACCGTGATTTCGCCAGGAGCAATCACGAGTGAGTTACTTGATAGTATTACTGATCCAGATATCGCTGCCAGGATGCGATCTTTTTATCACGATTATGCTATTCCTGCCGATTCCTATGATAGAGCGGTAATTTTTGCTATAAAACAACCAGAAAATGTTGATATTGATGAAATTTTATTTCGTCCAACTCGGCAAGAATTTTAATGATTTTTTAAATAGACCTAATTAGATAGGTCTATTTATTATTTTATTAATTACTCATAAAACAAGTTTGTTAATAAATGAGTATGGCTAATATATACATCAGAATGCATAACCTAGTTGAATGGATGTTTTGGTACTGATCCGTTTTGGAGCCGAGAGTGGAGGATTATCATTCCAGTTAACATTGTAAATCAAATTAAGTGACAGGCGTTCACTCATGGCAACTTGCAAAGCAGTTTCTGAAATAGCGGAAGAGTCATTACTGAGTCGGGTAAAAAATGATATACCTTGTTTGAATTTAGTATTGTCACTAATTTTCCATTCATAGTTGGCACCAATGTAACCTAATCCTGTTATTTCATGGCCACCATCAGTAAAATGTTCATATCTAACACTTGGGCCAGCTTCAACTTTCAGTGAATGAATGGGGCCATCAAAGATTTGTCGACCATAACCGACGGCAAATACGTCTTTAGAATCAAAACCATTATACCGATCCGTTAACCAGCTAGCTTGAGTGAATAGATAATCAAATTTAGTTAAATTGTATCTTGCCCTGGCACCTAACTGATAGGTTTCCGATGATCTTTGATCATTGGAGGAGTTGTTGGTGGCATTTCCCCAAAAGCTATAAGCTAAGTTTGAAGAATAGAGTGTTAGTGCTGTTTTTGCTGTTAAGTTTGAATTTTTAGAGTTTCCTGTTTGTACTTGATAACCACCTGATATTGACATTTCAACATCCTTTTTTGCCGTTGCAGGATCATCCATAACGGTAAATAAGCTGTCATTACCAATTGCAAGTGGGCTAATAAAAAATGTCATCCATAAAACTTTTTTATCACAGGTGATCATGCCTTCTCCTATTATGCTTTGCATGTTATCTAAATTAAACAAATAATGTAGTTTAATAATTTTCCAATATAGATAAAATTATGCTTTTGTGCCAGCAATGTTTGGTTGTTGTTATTTGATTAAACTCACTGACTAAACAGTGTAATATATTTCAATTAATATTTTACTGGATTAATTTGAATTAAAAATGATAATTTAACTTATTAATATCTATACTAAAATAGTAATTCACTATTTAGTAATCTTTTTTTTTGAATTATTAAAAAGCAAACTAAATATAAGAATTTTCTCATAACAAGTTTACTGTAAATCTGATTACCACTTGTCATTGCCGGGTGTGGAAAATGAACTTTTGCTCGCAGAATAATATTATTTAATTTTTACTTATTGCTATTAATTAAAATAATGCTTATTTTCCTAGTAAGGCTTGCTTTATTGCATTAAGTTGACTCTCAATAGTGGCATTTAACATACCGACTTCAGTTTCTAAAATACAATCTTTCTCTTCTAATCTTGGATCTTCTACAATATCGATATACTCAATTTCTGGTTGTATTTTATGTAGTTCGATTAATTTAGTTTGCAAAAAATTAACTTGCTTAGGGGAAATGCGTAAGATAACTTTTTTATGTTGATGTACGAGTGCAAGATTTTGGCTGATATTTTTATATAAAAGCTCATCAGGTTCATAATTAGCAATAATTTTTCGCATCGCTTCTATAGTGATATTAACTAATTGGCTTTCAACTTGTTGATAAAAAATTTGGCAATTTATTAAAGTTTGATGAATGATTTCTGCTTGTTGTTGGGTTGATTGTGCTAAACCTTCTTGCCAGCCTGCGGTGTAACGAACTTCATAAATACTATCCGCATCATTTTCAATTTTTCTAGCATGTTGTTTAGCAATATCAATAAACTCTTGGCCATTAAGATAGGATTGATAATCATTTTTTTTTAAAATTTTTATTTCATCGTTAATTTCAATCTGACCATCTATTTGAGTAAATGGTAACATTGTAAATTCACTTCTTTGGTTATCTTTTGACATAATATCTCTGCAGCGGGTTTATATTTATCGGCTAGGGTGATATTTTTCTCTATCTTTTTTTTGGGTAACCGTAGTTTTAGGCGTTTAATTAAATCGACATTATTTTGGTTGATTGTTTCTAACCAAAAATTGAGTCCAACTTGACGAAAATAGTTTATATGCATCTCAAGGGGTAATTTTTGTTGCCAGCCTTCTGGCCAATTACCAATAATAAAATTCGCATTGGCTAAGCAAAAGCGCTATTTCTCTTTACCGATCTCATTAATTACAATACCGATTTGTTTGCTATTAATACAATGAGAAAGCGATTTGATATGTAACATTATGCCTAATAAAGCTAAAATTTGATTGAATTCATATTCAGGGAAAAGGGCGATATTTTCATTTTTTTCAATTTTTATAATATTGTTATTTAATTTATAATGTTTAAAAATAATTTTATTTATATTTTTTGAGTGGCGCCAATGAGGTAGACTTTGTAGTGATTTTTGCCAAAGATTAGGGAAATTTTCAATATTAATATAAAGAGCAGGGCAATATTGTAATTGGAAAAGTGTCAGCATATTTTATTACGATTTCCTTTTATTAAGGAAATATTGCAGTAGATTAGTGCTGACAAGTAAAAAAATGAGTAAACAAATAAGAATAATAAATTTATTATAAGAGTTTTCATTAATCTCAATACCTAAAAAATGCTTATCATGACTAAAGGTATTGCTGGGTAAGATTTCATTGCCAGGTATCAGTGCTACGCTAATTCTATCATATTCTAATCCAGCAATACTGTTATTAATTAATCGCTTTATTTGTGGAGTATAATTGTCTAATTGAGCATTGGGTGCATATTTTATAAATACAGAAGCTGAAGAGTGGCTATTTTTGTCATTGCTATCCGGCAACACCACGTGAACCCGCGCATTAAGGACACCATCTATTTGTGATATAGTTTTTGCCAGCGCCTGCTCTTTGACAAAATTAAGCCGAGCTTGCTCTTCAACGGGAGAAGAAATCAAACTGTCTTTGGGAAAAACGTCTTTTAACGAAAAGAAAACTTCTCTCGGATAACCATGCTGCTTTAGGATCTCAGTCGCCTGAGCGATGTCGGATTCATCAACCAACAATTTAATCGTATTTTCTTTATCAGTTTCTTTATGAATAGAAATTCCCTCATTTCTGAGTAATGCATACATCTCATTGGCTTCTTTTTGCGACAGGCCAGTATAGAGATCTGTTTTACAGCCAGTTAGCAGCAGAAATAATAAAAGCGTTAAGGTAATCGGCGTTTTGTTCATTTTTATTGTGCTTTTAATAAAGTTTCCATACTTTGTGTGATTTTTCCGGCTGTTTTAGCAATTAATTCTTCTTGTAAGGTAATTCGCATCAGCGACCACTGTACCTGCATTAATTTTTGCGGTGATAACTCTTCATTATTGATATTTTGCTGAAATTCGCTTTTTGCTTGACTCATATTTTTTCGTACTGCTTCTATTTGCTCAATAAAACTGACGCCATGCGTTGTTGAGCTCCATGTAGTCACGAATTGATTATTAGTGGGATTACCATTTTCTATCGATTGATTAATTTCATCTAAATTAAATTTTATGTTGCTATTGAGCTGTTTAATATCCATTATTCATCCTTGTCAATTTGATGAGTATGTTGACTTAAGTTTTTTATTAATCCATCAAATAAAATTTTCTGTTTTTTAAGCGCAATATTATCTGTTGTAGCGATAATTTGATTATTATCTGTAACTTGCTCTTTTATTTCAAAATTGTATTGATAAAAATGTTTATTTATTTTCATAATATTTTATTTATTTTCAATTAACGCTATAGCAAAATTAATTAAATCTGTATGTTGGTTTTTATTAATAGCCAGTTTAGTGAAAAAGTCATTTTCCTCTTTGGCTAATCCTAGCTGATGGGCAGATAAAATAAAAAAAGGCATTAAATTTAGCTGCTGATGTTGTTGTGCCAGCTCTAAAATAGTTTGATATTGCTCCTGACGCAGCAAAATAAGTATTTTTATCAGTAATGCTGATTCTAGATATTTTTCATCTAATTGTTTTAGCCAGCCATAAATATCACTAGCTTCCGTTAAAAACTCTTTTTCTATGGCGATAATTGCCAGCTCAATTAATAGTTTTTCTATTTGCATGGCTATATTAGATTTTTTGTAAAATACTCTGGATCATATCGCGCATTGAGCGGGTAATCGTTGAATTCATATTAAAAATGGCTGACCAATTATTAATTTTATGCTGTAGTTCATCCACTAATGCTGGGTTGTCTGGGGAAGTATTGAGCGCATCAATAGCATTTTTGACATCTTCAGATGTTGTATCTGCAATGCCTTTTAGTTTATCTGCAACATCATCTAGTTTTATGCCTTTATTATGATCAAAAATAGCAGCCATATTAACTCCGTTTAATCTTTTCTAAAACAGTGATCCCTGCCCAAATAGCGGTTTGTTGCTGGGCGATTTGCTGATGCTCATCAGGTAATAGGGGTTTATTGAGCTTTTTACGACAATTATTTAGTTGGTCATAAAGATAATGTTGAATTTTAATATATTCAGCGTTATCACTGACTATTTGTTCTAGCTCTGTCAACATTGCTTATTCCTTTAATGTAATGATAATTTCCTGACTATTTTTTTTAAGAATAATTTTATTATCTTCGATTGCAGTAATAGTTTCTCCTGTGGGTAGAGTTGCATTTATCGGATATTTCATATTATTTCTTAGAATAAGATAAGGTGAACGCCCCAGTGAAATACCTTTAATATCCAATCTTATTTCTTTTTTTTTAATATTATTATCGGCCTTGATTAATTTAAGTTTATACCTCTGCTTAAATTCAATATTGAATGTTTGCTGTAATTCAATAAATTGTTGCCGCTGTTTTTCATTTAAATAACCATACAATTCAATAATATTATTCTCTTTTTCATTATAAATAAGAACATTTATCAATTCATATTGCTCTAGTAATTCGACTAATTTTTTTAGGTGATCGTCGTTTATTTTCACATGATTATTAATTCCTTTTAAGCCGGTAACATCGCGTTTAAGAATCGTTGCTAAGTTACTCCAGGATTTATTATTAATAAAACGTACTTCACCAAATAGATCGATCCAACCGATTTTTTCGCTATTGTTCACTTCAATATGATTATAACCCATTGTGTGTAGTATATATTTTACACTTTGTTTAATTTCTTCAATCGAATAAATATTTAATTGATGATTTAAGTTATTGTTATCCAGATAACGTTTTATTAACAAACGTTGCTGATTATTTTGTACATAACCACCCAAAATAAAGAGTTGCTTTTCTTGCTCGATGCGCATGGTAATGTATTTGTACTCTTCTTTATTCAGGTAATTTTGTAGTTTATGTTGTTCCTGAATATAATCAATTTCAGCGGGCCCGGCTAAAAACAACAGATACAAACTGACAAATAATATTGAAAAATAGCAATAACAATAAAAATAACTCTTTTTTTGTGTCTATGCTGTTGTTGATTATTAATCCGCTTAATATGATTATCAGTTAACTCATCTGGATTAGCAGGCAGTTGCTGTTTGACCGTGCTATAGCTCCAAATCAGCATACCGGCATCTTGCCGGTTGTAGGGAAGCAGCATTTCACCCTGACTTATCGCCTGGCCATTTTGTTGTGGCGTTTCTTCACAAGACCAGTCAATAACTCTAATACCTTCTTCTTCAATTTCTAGGATCAAATGAACGGCTTCAATACCCGCATCAACCAGAATTAAATCGGCTTGTACCGGATCTGAGCCAATAATGAAGCGCCCATTAGC
This sequence comes from Arsenophonus apicola, assembly GCF_020268605.1. NCBI lineage: Bacteria > Pseudomonadati > Pseudomonadota > Gammaproteobacteria > Enterobacterales > Morganellaceae > Arsenophonus > Arsenophonus apicola. The sequence goes on along the minus strand of NZ_CP084222.1, from coordinate 2,383,123 downwards.
CAGTTCTGTCTCAACGCCCTTATTTAATCCACTGTAAAAGCGAATTTTCCAATTCATTGGTATGCCTTATAAATACATTCTATTTGGTCTTCACTGCAAGAGAGATCAATAACTCGCCAGCCTGGCTGATTACCTTTATTACAACTGACAATAATCGCCTCTTTATTAGCCTGTTTAAACAGGGTTTGAATGCGTTTTGCTTGATCAAGGGATTGGCATTGGGCATCGCTTAAAATTTTGCTTAATGGTAGGTTCTGATTGGAGATTTGATCAATATTTAATAATCGCTTGGGTAATATTCTTTGATTACCGACCGATAAGTATTTGGCTAAACCTTTATCAATAATTTTTGGCTCAACAATGAAAATCCTGACAGCTCGGCGGGTTTGATTGCCGTTACTACGAAATAGTGCACCTAATAATGGAATATCACCAAGTAAAGGCACTTTTCTACTGGTTTTAATCACTTCATCACGGAATATACCGCCGATAACGAGGCTTTGTCCCTGTTCAACCCGAGCAACCGTGTGGATAATGGTTCTATTAATGGTCGGAATACCATCAACCCCGGAACTATTGGGTTTTTGATTGCCATCTTCAATGTGTAAAACTAGATGAATTTCAGGTTTATCACCGATTTGAATTACTCTTGGTGTCATCTGTAGCAGAGTGCCATAAGTAATGCCTTTTAATTCGGCGACCCGTTCTCCATTGACTTTGATATAGTAGGTTTCATTGTGATCGATGATGGCTTGGGTATTTTCTTGGGTAAGTAAAGTGGGTTTAGAGACAACTTGAGCAATGCCCTGGCTTTGCAATAAACTGACTTTAGCCACTAAATAATTTAACCCTTGTTTATCAAGCAGGCTACCCAGTACCGGCGAGGCGGCTTGAGTTAATGTGGAGGCAATATTTATTTGATGATGTTGTCCAGCTTTCAGCCCGACCCACCAATCGATACCTAATTCCGAGAGATTATCGGCATTGACATCAATAATTGAGAGCGCAACTTCAATTCTGGCAGTTGGTTTATCGAGCGAATGGATCAGGCGTTGATACATTGGCATTCTTTCAGGCAGATCACGCACAATAATGGCATTAATAGACGGCTCTGGTTGGATCATAGCTTTATGGCCATTGGGTTTTTGTGTTGTTATCTTGTCATCATTGATTTGGCTAATTTCTGCGGTACTGACCATATTTGCTAAGATGCTAGCCAGGCCAGGTACTTGAATTTGTTCGTCACGATATTTGATGATCCGATCAACAGCAGAAGCATATTTTAAACTGAAAACTTGAATTGCTAAGGGTAGACCCTGTTCTTGTTGCATAGTAGCTTGTTGTTCTAGCGCGGATACAGTCTGCATGACTAATTCAATATAACGAGGCGGGCCAGAAACATAAACTAATTGATGGTGGGGATCAGGCTTCCAACTAAATTTTTTATCCCATATGCCTGAGTCAATTAATGCTTTTCTTAATGTTTTAACGGTAGTGTTTTCTAATTTGATCAGCTTTGATTGCACTTCACTGGTTTTAAAAACATAAAGTACACTACCATCGTAATACCAAGTAAGATATAAAGATTAGTTAGTTGTTGCAGGAACGCTTTTGGTGTCTCTTGAGCAAAGTGGCCAGTGACCTGTTCGTTTACTTTGTGGCTGACAATAACGGCGCTATCATAATTAGCGCCGAAATTAACCAGAATGTCCGTTAAACTTTCATCTTTAGCAATATAACTATAGGGGATAGGTAGCCAATCTAAATCTTGTGCATAGCTATTAATAGCAAAAAAAAGGAAAAAAAAAAGAAATGGTCCGCCCATTCCATGATAACGATGATCGGGGCACATAAATTGTCTACTCTATTTACCTTTGTTATTAGTCTGAACACCAGTAAAAACTGTCGTTCTCCAAGCATAGATGACGAACATACAACCAATCATGTATCAGTGCTGAAACATCTTTTCCCTTGGCAAGTTGAATCAGTAGTAACCAAAGATCACGGATATTTTCAGGTACTTCCATAAATGTGGTCAGATTGATCTGTTGACTCATTTGTTCAATGCCAACAAACCAGTTTGGCCACATCTGTGTTGCTGTTTGTTCTATTTGATGAATTTTATGCTGATAATCTCGCTGTTGATCTAAAGATAAACGCTTTTTTTGCTCAATATCTTGTTGGATTGATGATTTATTGACTAACTCAGTGTGGGTTATTGCCCAAAATTCAGACTGGGCTTTCAACTGGTTAATATGAACTTGTAGCTGGATTAATTCATTTTGCAGTATTGGATAAGAGGGTGCTAAGCTGGTTAACCACCATTGATAAACTGGCTCCAATAGCCAGTAACGTAAAAAATGGGGTTCAGTTAAATTAATGGTATCGCCTAAAAGATGATCCCAATTAATGGATTGTTTAGATGCAGTTCGAATAATAAATTTTAGTTCTTCACGTTCAAGCGGAATATTGCATTCCACTCGACGTTTGAACCAGGTTGAAGCAAAAAACGATTCAAATAGGGTTCGTGGTAGTAAGCGTCTGAGTAGCTCAATTTGATGTGCATGAATGGGTTCGGCATGCTTATAATGAGTAATGACCTCATTTCCTAATAAATGATTACGATTCAAGTTAGCTGGATTTATTATAGTAATCTTTCTATTAGACAATACAGGGTTAGAATGCAAGCGATTGTTAATAGATCCCATCGTTATTTACCTTATTGTCCGTTATTTAATATTGCATAATATCGCTTTATCTTAATTAAACATTTTTTTTTCAGATTGTAATAATAGCCAATAATTTTTAATTATTCGTCATGATCACCTCGAGCCCGACTTGGAGTAAAGCCAAATCTTTTACGATAACTTTGAGTAAAATAGGACTGACTGGAAAAACCGGCTTCCATTGAAATATCTACAATACTCAGATCCGTATTTATCAATAATTGATGAGCATACATAATACGTCTTTCACTGATCCATGCACGGGGAGAAGTGTTATAAATGGTACTGAATAACTCCTTAAATGTGGTTAGTCCCATACCAAATTCTCTGGCAAACTCATTAAGTTTCCACTCTTTTAAGTAATTATTTTCCATAAAAGATTGCAAACGCTCAGCTTGTCGATTGCTGAGTTGGCGAAATACCGATAACAGACTTGCACCCTGTTGCCCATGAGCAAGTAATAATAGTAATTCTTTAATGCGTAAGTCAATTAAGGCGCTATGGCAATCATAACTTAATAGTGTTTTTAATCCCTTAATACTTTCTTCCAATAAGGGTGAATGGCTAAAGGCAATTAAACTGGCAGTATTATTTTCATCCCGCTTAATTTCACTTAATAAGGTGCCAAATCGGCTCATAAAATTTCTTAGGAAATCGTCATACAGAGGTATCCAGAGAAGTGTGCTGGCTTTTTCTTCAGTTTTTACCGTATAACTCCCTTGTCTGATAAAGATAATTTCATTACTCAATACTTGATAAGTGTTGGCGGGATCTTGCCAGCTAACTTTCCCATCTAACACAATATAAAGTCCCTTGTTCCGGTGTTCTATAATATTATAATTAGGCATATTCCACACAATTGTGCTCACAAAGCCTTCATCAAAACTGATATTTTCTTTCATATCATATAATATTCCGATTTTTTATATTACTGTGAAATATCTTATTACAAGTACCACGGATAATAGTGGTCCTAGCCATAAGAATAATGCCATATTAAATTAGTCAATTTTTTATAGGGTTTAAGTAATATTTTAATATCTCACTATGTTTGTGAGTTATAAATAATTATATATTTTATTTTTCTAATTGTCAGAATATATTTCCAAATATTAAAAAATATGACCTTATTTACATAATTGATTGGAAGCTATGTTATCATTCGTTTTTTCCGTTTTTAATGATCGATAATCACCCAGCCTAGGTTAATAAAAATATCAATATTGTTTATATTTTGTTAATTTTGATCTTTTTTTATTAAAAATTTGATCAATTTTAACATATAATATTAGGCTTAAATTGCATTTTTAGGCTAAAAAATTTTTAAAAAGCGCTTTTAATGGCAATAAATGGATGATTTTTGCTTAATATTTGCTCAATTGATAAATATTTTTAATGATTTGACTGGTTTATCCAGTTACCGGTTAATAATATAAGTTAAATTTATGTTAATAAAATATATTTTTTTGGTAAAAAATAAGATTTAAATTTGGTTTTTACTCGTATTAAGTGTTAGCGTCAAAATGGTCAAAAAATTAACTATAAGAATTTCTAACAGGTTTATAATCACCTAGTTGATGATATTAACGATAATCATTTGCTTGGCTGATTTGGATTAACCAATGTAGTACTTCAGCCATAGTCTCAATGGTATTTTCTGGAATATATTGATCAATAATACCTTCAGCATATAAGCTGCGGGCTAACGGAATTCGTTGAATAATTGGGATATTTTCTTGGATAGCAATTTTTTTTACCAATTGCGCTAAGGCATCTGTTTGTTTTAAGGTGATGATAGGTAAAGGTGTTTGATGCTTAATGTAACGTATGCCAATGGCAATATGAGTTGGATTAGTGATAATGACTGAAGATTGTTTGACTTGTTTGCGGATGTTATTAACCAGTAGTTCTTTATGTAATTGTTTTCTTCTACCTTTAATTTCCGGATTGCCATCCATTTCTTTATATTCTTTTTTTATTTCTTCTTTGCTCATTTTTAACTGTTTAATATAAAAATGATATTCAAGACAATAATCTAAAAGTGAAATGATAATAAATCCCAATACGCAAATAATAGTTAGTTGAGTAAGTAATTGTCCAATAAATATTGGAATACATTTTAATCCACATTTTGGCAGGTGGAAAAAAAATTAATATTTCCTTTAATAACAAACCAGACAATAAAACCGATAAAAATAACTTTTAATAATGATTTAAAAAATTCAAGTAAATTTTTAAGTGAAAATATTTTTTTTGCACCGGCAATCGGATTAATATGTTTAATATCAGGTTTTAAAGATGATGGGCTAAGTAAAAAACCAAACTGAGCAAGATGAGATAATACGATAATAAGTATTGTTATGATTATAATTGGTAATAAAATATTAAGCGCAATATGCCAGATATGGGGCACAATCTTCGCTTTTGCCGTTGAGAAATCCAGCAAACTACTGTCTTGTAGATAAGCAAAGAGTGATAAAAAATGTTCAATGAAGAAAGAGGATAAACTTAATAGCAGTGATAACAGAATAACAATAATACAACTGGAAACAATTTCTTTACTTTTAAGTATTTGTCTTTTTTGGCGTGCATCTTTTATTTTTTTTGCGGTTGGGGCTTCGGTTTTTTCACCACTCATTATTTAGCTCATCATTTGAATTAATATTTTAAAACTTTTATTTATTTGATTTTGTATCATTTCAGCGTTAAAAATTAATACACTAAAATAGCTGACTAACAATAAACTAGAAATGGCCCCCTTCAAGGGCATAGATAAGATAAAAACATTTAGTGAAGGGGCAAAACGGCTAATTAGTGCTAATCCCCATTCAACAATAAACATCGCAATCACCAAGGGTGCAGCTAATAGCAGAAAGTTATCTAACATCAATTTAAATTGCTGAATGAAAAATATGAATAATTGCTGATTAAAGCCAGGTAAAAAGTGATAGATAGGCCAAACGGAAAAACTGTGATAAAGGGTTTGTACTAGAAATAGAAAATTACCACTAATAAAGAATAGCGTGGTAAATGCTTGACTAAAAAATAATCCCATTGGCGAGGTTTGTTCATCAAATAATGGGTTAACAATAGAAGCCATTGTGGTACCGCGTTGGTTATCGATCATAAAACCGATAGATTGCATCATCCAGAAAGGTATTGCAGCGATAAAGCCGAAAAAAAAGCCGAGTAATATTTCTTTAATGATGAGTAAAATATATTCATTGCCACTGATATTGATGATTAATTGTGTATCAATAGTAGGTATTAAAAAAAATATTAAAGAAAATAGGATGCCATTTCTCAACAGGGTTCCGCCTAATAATTTTTTACTCAAAATAGGTAATGTGGTGAAACATCCCAATAACCGAGGAATAAATAGCGAATAAGTTAATAAATATTGTTGTAACTCTTGAAAAAGCATTATAAGTTTACTATCCGTTGAAAAATCAGATCAGTGAAACGATAGATTTCATGCCCCACCCAATCGGCAATGACCAGCAAAGTGACAATGACACTGATTAGCTTAAATAAAAATCCTAATGTTTGTTCCTGGATCTGGGTTAAAGCTTGAATTAATGAGACTAAAGTGCCGACCGTGGCGGCAACCACAATAGGCGGCATCGATAGCATAAAAACTAACCATAATGATTGTTCTGATAGGTAAATAAAATCTAGGCTATTCATCTTAATCTTACCCACCATAACTCAATACTAATCCGTGGCTCAGACGACTCCAGCCATCAAACATAACGAAAAGAAGTAATTTGAAGGGTAAGGAAATTGTCATCGGCGAAACCATCATCATTCCCATTGCTAATAGAATATTTGACACAATTAAATCAATGGCAATAAAGGGTAAATAGAGTAAAAAACCAATTTCAAAGGCTCGAGTCAGCTCGCTAATAGTAAAAGCAGGTAACAAGATAAATAAACTGTCTGATGACACGCTATTGGCATATTTTGCTGGCCATAATTTAGCAATATTTTCGTTAAAAAAAGCTTTCTCTTTATCGTGAATATGTTTTGTCAGGAAAGATTTATAGGGTTTAGTGCCCTCATCAAAAAAATAGTCAATAGAAGCGCTTGCCGATAAAGAGATCGGATTTTCGTTAAGAAAATCTTTGGTTGTAAGTGCAACTGGTGCCATAACATAGAGTGTAAGAATGATTGATAAACCATAAATCGCCATATTAGGGGGTATTTGTTGCACCCCTAGCGCATTACGTAGCAATGAAAAAACCATCGCCATTTTGACAAATGAAGTGGCCATGACAGCAATAAACGGGATTAATGCTAATAAAATTAAACCAATAATCAGCGATAACTCATCAGGTAGTTGGTTCATGAAGAGAGTTCCTCATTTTCATCGCTTGGATTTGTTAATGGGCTTAATTCTTCGCTCTGTGCAAATAACGGTTCAGTCTTTTTAGCAAATAATTCGACGACTTTAATGCCTAACCTTCCTTGAATTTCGACCAGTTGTCCTTTGCCCAATGGTTGCTGATTGGCGATAATTCTGACGTCACCATTAACAGGCACCGCAAGATCAATCATGATCCCTCACTGAGATGAGTGAGAGCTTGTAATTCAATATATTGTCGGCCCACTTCAAAACGAATAGGAATTTGAATTTCCTCTAAGTTAGTTAGTGACTGATTAGCTAAATTATCGGTTTCAGAATACATATTAATAAGTTCCAATTGGTGAGAAGACAAAGAAACCCATGCCCAGGGTAAATGTTCAATATAGGCCAGTTGTTGTTGCTGTCTTTTTAAGTAATGAGGTTGTAACAGGATATCGCCGATTTCTAACGTGTTAAGGGTATTTATCGTTAAGTAAATGGGAACCATGCATATTGATAAACTGACAACAAGCGGATATTTTTCTGCCTTTCGTCGTTTTGGTAATAACCGCTGAATAGCTTCGATTTGTGGAAACCAAAGTGAAAGGCTTTTACCCGCCATATTGAAATGGCCTTTAATGCCTAATTTAGCTTCATTGATATGTAGTGACTCAATATTTAGCCATTGTAATGAAGGAAAAAATTTTCCATGTTCTTTTAATAAACTAAGTTGTAACTCGAGCGGCAGATAACTAAAATCGGCGCTATCTAATGCCTCAGATAACCAGTTAGTTAACAGAGACTGATTGCAATAAGCGATAACGGTAGTATTTTTTAATAGTATGGTTAGCTTTAAATTATAGTTAGCATCGGCCTGTTCCAGTGTTAATGTTAATAATTGTTCAGCAAATTGAAAATGATGACGATATTGCATAAAACATTTTCTAAGCTGAAACTCATGTTCACTGATCGTAGGCAATGTGGGTGTCCGCATTAAGTCATCTCTTCTTCAAAGTCATCCAATGATTGTGACCGATCTTTTGATCGCTCTTCTGACTGTTGATCATTTAAGATGACCAGTTGGATATGTTGCTCAGGATGAATGCGCTGTAACTTGTTAATGAGATCTTGTTGGTGGTCGAGTAATATCTTTTGTCCCATTGTCTGGGCGACAAATTCGATCATAATATGTTGTTGCTGTTGTTGAATTTTAATTTGTAGATGTCCAATCTGCGCTAAGTTTAATTGGATGATTGGTGGCTGATAGTTTTTGTTGACCTCGACATTTATAACCGCATTGAGTTTGTTAAATAGTGTATTAAGTAACGAGGCCGAGGTTTTCTCATTATCGACAGTGGCTAACATTTTTTCTGTTGTCGTTGCCGTCGATATGACGGCTGGCAAACTGGGCGGTTCAATACTATTTTCCTGCCGCTTGCCTTTATCTTGCTCTTTATTAGCTGAATGTGGTTTTTTTTCTGATGGAAAAATAGCTTCCATTGGATCAGTAATTTTATTTGGATCAGTGACCGATGATATTTTTTTTGTGCTAAGTGGCTGTCGCTTGTTAACTGGAGAAGTCATCACTATTTGCTCACCTGTTGGCAAGTTTACGATAGGTTTTGCTAAATCAGCCGATACTATTGGTTGATTAGTTATTGGATTGGCCAATAAAGTATTAGCTGATAGTGGAGCTTTTAGCGGATTATTTCGCCCAGCTTTAGCCGTTGGCAGCTTCTGTTTACTAGTCGATGGCGGTAATTTGTCATTATTGCCGGTTTTGGTTGCCGTTTTATTCTCAATAGTGGTGTAGGGCGGATTGCCATAGGGTTGGCCGCAATTATCCGTTCTTTCCTCAGTAGCGATAGATAATCTGTGGTGTGCTTTATCTTCTGCCTGTGCGGTTGATTTTTTTTTAATTCCATGGCTGAAGGGATAAGCATCCATTGATGGTTGCTCAGCTAATAGATAACTAGCAACGGAGGAGCTTTTATCTGTTACTAAAGGGGAGACAGGCGTCGCTGAACCGGCTAATTTGAGCGCTGATTCAAATCTTTTTTTTAAAACAGGATCACTTTCTAATGGTAATTTGGCGATTGATGGTAGCGACAAAGACTGCGATTGTCGATCATGTGATATATGGCTGATCTGCTGTTTTTTCATATTATATTATTTCCCTATAGATAACCTAACAAACTCTTCCTGTTCTTGTTCTTCTCGTTGTTCATTTAAATGCTCAACAGCATATTTTTCTTGTTGTGTCAGTTGAGTAAATTTTTCTGTTTGCTGTATACAAAAATTGAGTTTTTTTCTTAATTTGATAAGTTGGCTTTCTAATTGATTAACTTTATCGGTATGTAATGCAATATCTTTAATTAAGTTGTCTTTTTGCCATTGAAAGTATTGTCGTTGTGCTTGCCAGTGGTGCCATTGGGCGGCAGAAATAGCCTTTTGCTGATGTGCTTGAAAAAATTTTTCTTCCCGCTCTTTATGGTTGTGGTACAGCATATCTAATTGTTGCTTAGTTATATTTAATTGTTGTTGTTGTTCAGTGAGTTGTTTTTTTGTTGCAAAACCTGTTTTTCTGCTTTTTGTTTTCTTAATTGTTTAATTTTTAATAAGTGGAAAAATATCATTGATTGATTACATCTAATTGGTTCAGGGTTTGCTCATAGCAACTTTTTTCATCAGTAGATTGACAAAGCCAGCTTTGAATTTGTGGATAACGTTTGATCGCTTCATCGGCCAATGGATCATTGCCTGGCTGATATTCACCAATTTGTAGCAATAATTCTATTTCTTCGTATTTGGCTAACCATTTTCTTAGCTGTTGTGCTTGTTGTTGATGTTTTTGACTGATAACCCGATCCATCACGCGACTGGCTGAGCGTAAAACATCAATAGCAGGATAGTGGCTGGCTGCGGCCAATTTTCGTGACAGAATAATATGTCCATCTAAAATTGAACGGGTTTCATCGGCAATTGGTTCAGTCATATCATCGCCTTCAACCAACACCGTATAAAGGGCAGTGATCGAACCTTTATCAGACTGGCCGGCACGCTCCATTAAGCGTGGCAGTTCAGCAAAAACGGAAGGTGGAAAACCTCGTCGGGTTGGTGGTTCACCAGCAGCAAGTCCGATTTCTCGTTGCGCTCTGGCAAAACGGGTAACCGAATCCATTAACAACAATACGCGCATATTTTGGTCACGAAAATATTCAGCGATACTGGTTGCGACAAAACCGGCTTTGGCGCGTTCAATGGCTGGGCGATCAGAAGTTGCTACAATTAAAACGCTGCGCTTTAATCCTTCTTCGCCTAAATCTTCTTCAATAAATTCGCGCACTTCGCGCCCACGTTCACCAATCAATGCCAAGACAATCACATCCACCTCAGCACCTCGAATGAGAGAGGCTAGCAGAGTACTTTTGCCACCGCCAGCAGCAGCAAAAATGCCCATTCTTTGCCCTTCTGCACAGGTTAATAAGCCATCAATCGCTCTTATACCCAGAGAAAGTGATTTTTCGATTAATTTTCGCTGCATGGGGGCGGGGGCATCACGATAGATAGGATACCATTGTTCAGGCTCAATATAATTTTCTGCCGTAAAGGGATTACCTAATCCATCAAGTACTTTGCCTAATAGATGACGGCCAACGCCAACTAAGTGACGGGTTCCTGTTGGGCACACTTCCGTATAAATGGATAAACCACGTGTATCACCAAACGGAGTAAGAATAGCTTGTTGTTGTTTAAAACCAATGATCTCGGCAGTTAACGACTCTCCAGTATCGCTATTGTATAATTTGCATAGCTCACCCACTTTAACGCCAGGCAGTTGGGCTGTGATCAAGGTACCTGTAACTGCCGTTACACGTCCTCTTAGCAGTACTGGCCGGCATGTTCTCAGTGCCGCTAGCATTTTTTCTGGAATAGAATAAAGTTTAAGCTTGCTTTGCATTGTTTACCTCAATGCAAAACATATCGGAACAACAGCAATAAATGTTTAGTTTTTGGCTCGGTTTTTTTTATTCCAGCCAGCTATTAAAAATAGCGACTTCTAATGACATCCAGCGAGATTATCTAACTCTATACTCATATCCAAAAAATAAATAATGAACAATACACATGAGAAAAATAACTAGGTTAGATTCACCATCAGCAATAACGGCCATTAGCGACCATTTTTTCAGCGAAATTGTCGAGCATAACGAAATAGAACAAGTTTTGTTACTGCCGAATAGTCAAGCGGTAGCGGCACATTTTTCCCATCTATACCCGACTTTTTGTCTAGAGGCGGCATTATTAAATTATGTAACACCTAAGTTAATTACGCCGTTATTAATGACACCTATTTTTTTTAAATTAACCATGGCACGTCTCAAACAACAATTAGCCGCTGTAAATTTGCCAGAAGTAGAGGCCGCTTATGACCTATTAATGGAACTGGATAATCTAGAGCGGCAATTGGAACTGGCAACCGGCTTACTGCATCGAGGATAAAGTTGATTTTAGATCCCATTACCCAAAATGCCTTATTACTGCAAGGATGGTTAGCACTGCAATATGGCCAGTTGGCTCGTAGTCAAATATTGCTTGAAGCCTTGTTAAAAATGGCGCCAGATGATTATCAAGCCAGAAAAATGCTTATTGTGGTGTTATTAAAACTTGATCTGCCTGAACAGGTACTGATCCATTGCACAAAGCTAAAAAACGCTAACATCAATGAGGCTGAACTATGGCTATGTGAATCACAGGCCTATTTGATGATGGAACAACAGGAAAAGGCGCAACAGGCCTATCACAATTATCTGTTATGGAAATCTAATTGATGAATAAAGGAATAATGCTGTTGCAACAGCTTGGCCAACGTAAAGATATTATGTTAGCTATTTTACTACTTGCTGTGGTATTTATGATGGTATTGCCATTGCCGACGGTGATCCTGGATGTCCTAATTGCGATTAATATGACTATTTCAGTCGTATTATTGATGGTCTCGGTTTATATCACTTCGCCATTACAGTTTTCGGTTTTTCCGGTGTTGTTATTAGTAACCACGCTGTTTCGTTTAGCTTTAGCGGTCAGTACGACGCGAATGATTTTATTACAAGCTGATGCAGGACAAATTGTTTATACCTTTGGTCAATTTGTGGTTGGCGGTAATTTGATCGTCGGTATCGTGATCTTTTTAATTATTACCATTGTGCAATTTTTAGTGATCACCAAAGGTTCAGAGCGAGTTGCCGAGGTGAGTGCTCGTTTTTCGCTGGATGCGATGCCGGGTAAACAAATGAGTATTGATGGTGATATGCGGGCCGGTGTTATTGACATGGACGAAGCCCGCGAAAGGCGCAGTCAGGTTGAAAAAGAGAGTCAGATGTTTGGCTCAATGGATGGCGCCATGAAGTTTGTCAAGGGTGATGCCATTGCCGGCCTGGTCATTATTTTAGTTAATATTCTAGGCGGTATTGCCATTGGCGTCAGCCAGCGTGGTATGAGTGCTTCAGATGCGTTGAGCCTTTATTCCATCTTGACGGTTGGCGATGGTATGGTTTCTCAGGTGCCAGCGTTATTAATCGCTATCACTTCTGGCATTATCGTTACCCGTGTTTCGTCAGAAAACTCCGCTGATTTAGGATCAGATATCGGTGAATAGATTATTGCCCAACCAAAAGCGATTTTTATTGGTGGCGTGTTATTAATGTTATTTGGTTTGATCCCCGGCTTTCCGACCATCACTTTTTTTATTTTAGCCGCATTGATGACAGCCGGTGGTTACTGGTTAATTAGGCAAAATAAGCAAAGCGCAGAAAAACCACCGAGTGATATTAATACCTTGATCAACCAAGGTGCTGGCGCACCGGCAATCAAAAAGAAAAATAGTGCGCCGTTAAAAAACGATAAATTAGAACGACAGGAAGAATTTGCTTTAACGGTACCGCTATTAATTGATTTGGATATTAAATTAAAAGAACAGTTAGAAGCGGTGGCGTTTAATGAAGAATTAATGCGTGTAAGAAGGGCGCTTTATTTGGATCTGGGAGTGCCATTTCCCGGTATTTATTTAAGATTTAATGATGGCATGGCAGAGGGTGAATATATTTTTGAATTACAAGAAGTACCTGTGACGCGAGGTGTATTAAAAGCAGGTAAATTGTTGGTACAAGAAAATGAGAAACAGCTCAATTTGTTGGCTATTCCCTATGAAAAAGGCGACATGCTATTAACAGGCAAAAGAGCGCTTTGGGTGGAAGAACAATATTTAGAGCGATTAGTTCGCTCAAATCTATCGGTGCTGACAATGTCACAGGTGTTAACCTGGCACTTATCTTTTGTGTTAAAAGAGTATGCTGCCGATTTTATTGGCATCCAAGAAACGCGTTACTTACTGGAGAAGATGGAATCTCACTATAGTGAATTGGTCAAGGAGGTACAACGTTTATTACCGCTTTATCGGATCACTGAAGTATTACAACGTTTAGTCAGTGAAAATATTTCCATTCGCAATATGCGCACTATATTAGAGGCACTCGTTGAATGGGGGCAAAAAGAGAAAGATATTGTGCAATTGACGGAATATATTCGCAGCAGTTTGAAAAGGTATATTTGTTATAAATATGCCAGTGGTAATAATTTTTTACCGGCTTATCTCTTTGATCAACAACTGGAAGAAATTATTCGCGACAGTATAAGGCAAACCAATGCCCGCAGTTATTTAGCACTGGAACCCAATGTGAGTGAAAAGCTGATTGAAAATGTACGTAATACCGTGGGTAATATTCAAAAATTGGCTAATAAACCGGTGGTGATTGTTTCGATGGATATTCGCCGTTATGTGCGTAAATTATTAGAAAATTAATTTAATGAATTACCGATTTTATCTTATCAAGAATTAACTAATAAAATTAACATTCAGCCATTGGGGAAAATATTATTATGAATAGCGATCCCTTAGATAATTATTTTAAACAGCAAGGCTATTTTGTCGCTCCCTATTATTGGCAAAAAAGCCATTGGCCAATAGGCTATTTTACCGTCATTAATAATATTGAAATTGCCTGGCGTTGTGAAGGAAGCCGAATATGGATTTTAATGTTAAGACGAAAAGAAAAAAAATTTAGGCTTAGGTAATGCATTCAAGCCATTATATATTTTGGCCGATATAATAAAAGAAGTGTTAGGTGAACACTATTCTTTATATGGTCAAGTTAATGTATTAAGCCGCTCACCTTTAACACAACAGCGATTACAACAATTTTATCAACGCTGGACAGGGGCGGTTGAAGTTGACAGCGGCTGGTTTGAATTAGCTGTGGGTAAAGTGATTAGTTTAAAAAATAACAAAATTAAAAAAATATTATCCGCTAACTGACAGAATAGTTATTAAATTTACGTTAGATTCAAATAATAAATAGATTTTAACCATATTTATTTTAATAAAATTTAATGTGCGGATGATTTTATTATTTAATCACAGGGGATCGTTATGGCTACAATAAATGGATCATCTAATAACGTAACAAATCAAAATTATATCAATAATCTTTTGGTACCAACAACCACCACGCCAGATATTAATAAAATAACCAATGCAATTATCAATAAATTAGCTCAATTGGGCGTAAGAGTAGAATTAGATCAATCGGTTGCCGGTGGTAAGCAAACGTTGGATGCTAATGTTCCTGCTGAGAGGGATAAATTAGAACAATTATTTAGTCAGATTTTTCAATTAGCGCAGCCACGAAATATAAAAAATTCAACTGATGCTGAAAATGATATTCAAGATTTTATGGCAAAGTTAGATAGTCAGCGACAAGGTGCTTCCTTGGTATCGGCAAATATGCTGTTAACAGTGATAGAAAGCTACTTTTCTTATGCCAGTCTGGATGAAGATATTATTGCTGTGTTTGCTAAAAACATGGTCTATCACGATGATAAACGTAAAGAATTAAAAACTGAATTGGAAGAAATTTCCGCTGAGATGAAAGTTTATAGTGTTATTCAGTCGGAAATTAATAGCGCATTATCAGCAGCCAGTTCACAAACAATTAATACCGATCAAAATGGTATCAATATAATGAATTACCAGCTTTATGGCTATTCATCAGTGGCAGAATTTAAAACGAAAGCTGAATACCAGTTCTTGCAAAAAATCGCCCCATCCTCAACCACGGTAACGATAAAACAGTTTTTACTCAGTGCCGATAAAAAGAGTGGTGCAATGAGTCGGGTAGAGAATTCTTATAAATATGATAAGGATAATAATCGTCTGGCTAATTTTTCTACTATGGTCAGTGATCGTTCTCGGCCATTGTCTGACAGTATCAGTGAAAAAACCACTCGATTGAATGATATTAGTGGACGTTATAACGCTGCCATCGAAGCACTCAATCGTTTTATTCAAAAATATGACTCAGTTATCCAGGATATTCTGAGAGCAATTTAAGGAAAGCATATGGAACAGCAAATGGAAACCACAACAGGCAAAATGGAACATGAAATTGAGTCTTTTCTGACTTGCGGTGGCACCCTCGCGATGTTGAAAGAGGTTTCTGCTGAAGAGTTAGAGCAATTTTATACCCTGGCTTATAACCTTTATCAATCGGGTAAACAACAAGATGCAATGGCGGTATTTCAACTGCTTTGTATGTTAGATCACTATGATAGTCGTTTCTTTTTAGGTTTGGGGGCTTGCCGCCAAGCGACAGAGAATTGGAGCGCGGCATTAGAAACTTATAGCTTCGCTACTTTTTTAGATGTTAATGATCCCCGTTTTCCGTTTCACGCCGCCGAATGTTTAATGCAATTGAATGATTTCGATGGCGCACAATGTGGTTTTGAATCGGCGCGTTTATTAGCGACCGATAAGCCGGAATATGAAGATATTGTCTTACAGGCTGAAACCATGTTGGAAGTGATTAATATAAAAAGGGAGCAGCAAAATGAGCACAATCACCACTAAACCCGATACCAGTAGTGTTCAAAACCTAGTTAATAATAGCCCTATTACGCCAATAACAAAAAAGAGCACACCTAATATTGCATTGGAAAAAAGTCCGGCTTTATCAGCAGCAAAGCCATCGTTGCAACCTAATCGAGTGTTATTGCCAGAACCCAATGCTAATTTGGCTGCAAAATCAACCAATAGTGACACACTGTTAGCAAAATTGAATGTTTTGCAACAGGAGGTGGTTCCGGCTATTGATGTGAAATCATCACTGAAGCTACTTTCGCTGGCATTAACTTCACCTGCCTCGTTTGAGGTGGAATTAAGTAAAGTGACTAGTGAATTAAAAACTAATCAGCAAAAATTGAAATTAGAAGATATTCAACGTATTAAACAGCAAAATGCGTTAAAAATGGATGAAAATCAAACCAAAATCCAAGAATCAGAAGATGCAGTAAAGCAGTCGCAAAAATCGGGTTTGGCCGCCAAAATTTTTGGTTGGATCAGTACTGCTGTTTCTGCCGTTGTCGGTGCTATTTTGGTCGCAACGGGAGTTGGAGCGGTGGCTGGCGCTTTAATGATTGCCGGTGCGGTGGCCAGTGCGGCTAACCAAATTGTCCAAGAAGCGGCTGCTGCCGGTTTGATTAGCCCTGAAACGATGAAATGGTTAGGGCCGACCTTGATGGGAATACAGATTGCAGTGGGTATTGCTTCCATTGCGGTCAGTTTTGGTGGGCCAGCGGCGACAGCCATTGCCCAAGTTGGCGCCAAAATTGGTGGTAAGGCAGCTGAGGTTACCGCTAAATTGCCTGCTATGGTCTCTTCCGGTGTAACGGCGACAACTCAGTCGGTGGCCAATAATGTTAAGACTGGTTTAGAGGTTGGTAATTTAGTCGCTGATGTCGGAGAAACTGCGTCACAATTGGCCAGTTCCATCACGCATAGTATTGCCAGTGACAAAATAGCCGATGCTAAAATGCTCGAAAGTGTGATGACCATGAGTCAAAGTATTTTAGATAAACTCAATAGTGAGTTAGCAAAAATGACCGATGATTATCAGCAGGTGATGGAAACACTGGCGCAGATGATCCATGAAAAAGGGGAAGTATTGCGTGAGTTAGCAGTGCGCCCGAAAACAATTTAATAGAAATTAATTGGCTGTCATTAGCTGTTAATAAGGAGATTTATATGGCTACTATCAATAATAATGTGCATCAACGTCCACTGGCTAATACTCACGATGCCGCACCCGTGGTAAAGAGTACAGCGACAAAAAAAAGTGAGGCAGTAAACAAAGTTGAGATACAGACGTTACCAAAAACTCAGCCAACGGCAAAACAATCAACTGACAGTGTCAAATTAGCCGCGCCTAAATTGGATCTAATTAATGCCAGTCAATTGTTAAGTACTGCCACGCAAATGATGGATTGTATTGCTTTGCTGGTTAAAGCCCAGCAACAGGTTCGCCAATCAAATGATGCCGTTGCCACTAATCAGGCTACCGCGGTAGCCGAAAGTCAGAAAAAACAAGCGCAGGAGATGGACAAAAACTCGGATTGGCAGTTAGCCTTATCCATTGTTTCCGGGGTATTAAACTTTGGCATGTCAGCATTAAGTGCAATATCGGCTTTTAAAGCCAATAAAACTCAACAGCAGAAAAATACGTTACAGCAATCAATTAATGAACGTACCGAACTGGTTAAGAGCAAAACCAGTCAACTGAAGGATAAGACATTATCAGTCAAGCAAAAAGATAATTTGAAAGTTGAAATAGCTAAATTAAAGGATCTGAATAAAGCTGATAACCTGCAATTGAAAATGTTGAATGATGCTAGCGCTGCGAGTCAAAAGTGGTTTGATTTAGCTAACTCGGCGCTTCAGCAAGGAAGCACATACGTTGATAAATTTAGTGGCGCCAAGGAGATAAAAACTCAACAGACTGTCACGCAAGAACAAGCAAAAGAAAGTAGTGCTCAGCAAGTGCAGCAAAAAAGTCGTAATGAAACCGATTATTTAAATGGTTTAAGCACTAAACTTAACCAGTTGATGATTCAACTTTCTCAAGGACAAACTCAGGCATTACGTGCTGCCACTCCAGCTGCTTAATGTCCATCAATATCATTTAAAGGCAGAACATATCGATGGTCTGCCTTTTTTTAGTAAAAAAATAGCGATATTTGACAGAGAAATGACAATTCACAGGTTAGCTTATGACTAAATTGCCGGGAGAGAAATATGGATGTTAAAGATTGCATTGATCAAATTTTTGGCCAGTTTAGTCAGAAATATCAATTGCCACTATTGATGCTAAATCAAGAAGGAATTGCGGCTTTACGCTTTGATGAAAAATTACAGGTTTGTTGTATCTTTCTACAGGAACAAGAGTTGCTGGCGTTACAGATAGATATTGCTGATTTATCAGAAGTTAGTGAGGGAATTTTTCGTCAGTTGGCAAGCTTTAATCGCTATTGGTATCAATTTAATCTGCATTTTGGTTTCGACGAAAGCAGTTTAAAAATACAATTATATAGTCAACTAACGATTGCCAATTTGACATTAGATAAATTTGAACATTGTTTGACGTCAATACTCGATCATGCTGAATTTTGGCAGGAATTATTGTGTGAACCAGTAAAAAAGTCAGTTTATAAAGGTCAATTTCAAGGAATGAAGGTGTAAGGATTATGCTAATTAAACAAGTAACTTTAAATCAGGCGGCTTATAGTGATCCCATTGTTTCATCTCGGCTTTTTAATGGCAGAAGTGTGTCGGTGGATAGACAGGTAGAGCAAAATAGACCCCAATTATCTGCGCTATTACCGGATGTTACTGTACAGCAACAGCAGCATTTGGCGCGTTTGGTACAAGGTATTCACCCACCGCTAGCTACACGCCATATAGAAGTGTTATGAAGCATTATGCCATATTGATTGCTATAGGCTGTTTAACCGGCTGTATTCATTATCAGCCCAATGATCCGTTACAAACCGTTGTAACGGGTAAAGTCACGTTGCCGGTGCGATTATATAAAACAGCAGAGGTTAATATTCGCTTTTACGCGCAAAAAAATGGGCGGTTATTGCTAATGAATCAGTTACAGTACCGTTTGGATTTACTACCGCTCGTTTTTACTTTTACTGCCCCTGAAATCTACCAAGCACAGCAAAAAATTTATCTTCAGGCAACCTTAGCTTGGTCGGATAGTCAATTTGTTCAGGCAACTTATCAGCAAGTTATCGAAAATCAAACAAAGCTCACTATCAATTTGCGACCGAAAGCCTGTTATCCGGATTGTCGATACTAGTATTGATCAGCCGCATATGTAACAGTGGAAAAGGGTTGCCTTGGCCATCTAATTCGGAGCGATCATACACCTCAAAACCTTGCTGTTGATAAAAATCTATCGCTTGTTTATTTTGTTCATTAACATCGACTTCATTGACGGCAAAATGGTTCACGGCGTATTGCAGCAATGCTTTGCCAATCCCCTTTCTGCGTGAAAGAGGGGCAATAAATAGCATTTCTAATCGATTCTGCTTGATAGCCATAAAACCGGTAATATGGTTTTGCTCATCGACTGACATGTAAACCTGCAAATTAGGTAGATAATTATTTAAAATTAGTGGACGTAACGTGGCAATCATTTCTTCTGGCAGAAAATCATGGGTAGCGCGTACCGAATTTTCCCAAATTAGGATTAATTGAGCAAAATCACTGCTAGCAGCTCGTTTAATATACATATTATTACCTTGCTAAAAAGTTAGTTATATTCCAGTCTATGATTATAGTTTAAGGGTTTGGCAGTTAAATTTTTGTCAATTGCGGTAGACCGGGTTTTAAGTTCAGCAATCCGTGTATACAAGCAATTTGACATTGACCGCAGCCATCACACTTTTCTTCATCAATTATCGGCCAATTTTCGGCTGAAAACGAGAGCGCTTGTTGTGGGCAAGCATGGACACATAAACGGCAACTGTTACTATGGCGACCAAAACAAGATTGAGAGATTGCCGGCCAAAGTGCGGTATCGGGTTTTATTTGCTGATTGAGCGCGCCGGTAGGGCAAACCAGCGTACAGGCTAAACAGTTGTGGGTCGTACAACAACAAAAATCGATAGAGATCTCGGCCAGATTATGATTAATTGAGATTAAGCCATAAGGGCAAGCTTGCCGGCAGTTGTTGCAGCCAATACATAGTTGCTGAAAATCAGTTTCATTAATCG
Organism: Arsenophonus apicola; assembly: GCF_020268605.1. Taxonomy (NCBI): domain Bacteria; kingdom Pseudomonadati; phylum Pseudomonadota; class Gammaproteobacteria; order Enterobacterales; family Morganellaceae; genus Arsenophonus; species Arsenophonus apicola. The sequence goes on along the minus strand of NZ_CP084222.1, from coordinate 2,362,879 downwards.
CTTGTGGTGGGCGGCCAACCTGACGAGCGAGTGTTTTGTTATTGAGCTCAGGGCTAAATGTCTTACTGGCATTGAATAATCCTCGCAACAATCCGCGACGGCTAACATAACGATGTGACATGAATGCACGATAGTAGCTTTCATCTTGTTTATCATTTGCCATAAGGCTGACTCATTGAGAAGGCGAATATTTATACTTGATGAGTACTATTTTAACTTTTTCAATTGACAAACAGGACTAGTTAGATCAATTTTTAGCTAATTTCACTAAAGCCAGCGGAATGTAATAAATTTTTACCGTAAACTTGATATTTCATTGCACTATATCATTTTATAGTGAGTGTCCTAACGGTATTCAGAGCTAAATAAGGCATAAGGATTTATGTGTATCCTAATAGGGAATGCGGATTTTACTCTGTTTACTGTTAGTTTCAATAACGCCTTAGTCTGCTATTAATTTCAATATAAATTGCCTTTCTGTCGTGTTAATCACTATATCAATACCAGCGCCAGTTGATATTCTATACTAATAACTTAATTGCATAATTTCTGGTTAGGTATCATTAATGAGTTTATTAGATAAGAATGAAAACATTTAGCGATAGAGAAAACTTGAGTCTTTATTTTATCTGGTTCCTATGGGTGCTAGTCGTGGTGTTGTATTTAACAAATATGATTGCAAAGACATGGTTTTTTGTTTTAGTTTTTTCGTTCGTTCTTATCCTGCAATTTATCATTATAAGAGTGAGGTTGATTTCGATGTTTAGAAATAAAAAGTCAGATATTTCAAATACCAATATATTTGTGATGAAGGGTGATAAAAAAAGCGATCCTAAACAAAAAGATGTAACAATTATTTCAGAAGAGAGCTTTTTTAAAGGTAACATAACTATTGCAGGTGACATTCATGTCTGGGGACATATTAAAGGTAATGTCACGGTGACAGAAGGGACAATTCATATCATGCCCGGGGGCAAAATTGAAGGTGAAATTGAAGCTCCTGATATGATTATTGATGGCTTAGTTGATGGTGCATGCTTGGGAAATAATCTAGATATCCTGGAACATGGTGAATTGCGCGGGATCAGTCGAGTTAGTCATATGTCAATTAAGCGAGGGGGTATATTCATTGGTCAGTCTGAAAAAATTGAGCATCAATCTGAAAAAGTGATTAAATTAGAAACTGTTGAAGAGCTACCTAAAATTAAATAAGCATTTTCTGTTCATGCGATAAGATGCCATGTTATATTAATGGTAAGCGCTTTTTCAATCAGTCGTGGCTAGTGCATGGTTATTATCCTAAAGACACCTCGTTTGATACTAAGGGAATGGCGAGAAGCTGATCGGCTCCCTTTCTATCGTCTGAATAGTGATCCTGATGTTATGCGTTATTTCCCACATTTACTTTCAAAAATACAAAGTGATGCCTTTATTGATCGTATTAGGCAAAAGTTTATTCAACAGCAAGGTTGGGGATTGTGGGCAGTAGAGTTACGAGCAGAGAAACAATTCATTGGTTTTGTCGGACTCAATATTCCCGCTTATGATCTGCCTTTTATGCCTTGTACTGAAATTGGTTGGCGGCTGGCTAAGCCATTTTGGCGACAAGGACTGGCTTATGAAGCCGCCTGTCGGGTATTAGATTTTGCTTTTTTACAGCAACAAATGCAGGAAATTATCTCTTTTACCGCTAAAATTAATCACCCCTCTGAATGTTTGATGAAAAAATTAGCCATGGAAAAAGATGCGCATAATTTTTTACATCCGGCGTTACCATCGGCGCATCCCTTACAGCAACATATTCTTTATCGCCTCAATCAGCAGCAATGGTTAAAAAAGCGCGCTAATTGATAGGTAAACACTTCGTGAGGATTAACACGCCTGCTACTCCAGCAGGCGGATTGGCATTATTTAAGCCTAATTTGTTGGTGAATAATACGCTGCATTTCATCTTTTAAATGGAGCTTTTCTTTTTTTAATTTGATGACTTTATCATTATAGCCTGCACCATTTGGGCCTTCTAATTCAGTGATCTGTTTATCCAGTTGATGATGCTTTTCAAATAGTGATTGGAAGCGTGGATGAGAGCGTTTTAGGTGAGAAAATAACTCATGATCCGACAGCAACATATAACCTCCGGCAAAATTATTGAGGGTCAATTCAAGTATAACAATAATTAAAATTTTATTATCGTGAACACAATAATTTACATTGTTAAATGTTATATATAATTATTTGATTTTTAATAATATTTACAAATTAAATGGTTGATTTACTCTTTACGATTTTTTACTTTCTGGCACGACAGTTATACTAAAGTAGATCTTCGATTTAGTTAAGTATAAAACTTTTTCTTATCAGTTATAGTTAATATCACTTTTATCACTATTTATAAAGTAGGATGTGGCAATGAATAAATATACCTTTCCATTATTGGCAATGCTCCTAACAACACCCTATGCGATGGCAAATGATAATTTGTCCAAAATAGCTCCATACCCAGCCGCTGAGAAAGATATGCAGCGCTATGTTATTCAGCTAGGCAAAAAAGAAAATGAGAATAATTTTATGGTGGAACTGGTTATTGGTAAATCCATGCTGGTAGATTGTAATCATCATTGGTTTGGTGGGGATTTTGCCAAAAAAGAGCTGAAAGGTTGGGGTTATGACTATTACGAATTAAAAAAAGTATCCGGTCCAGCGGCAACCTTAATGGCTTGTCCAGATAAAAAACAAACCAAGAAGTTTATTACCACGCATCTCGGTGATGGAAATATCGTTCGCTATAATAGCAAGTTACCGATTGTGGTATATGTTCCTAAAGATATGGCAGTTAAATATCGTATATGGTCAGCACCGGAAAAACTAAATAGTGCAGTGATCAAATAACGTTTTAATTTAACCAATAAGCCATCTTAATTAAGATGGCTACAGTTATTATTGGTTTATTTTAACGAGCCACTAAAACTGTTATTTTTGCATGACGAACAATGCTAGCTGCGGTTGATCCAAGTAGGTAACTGGAAGAATTGGGGCTATGAGAGGCAATAAGAATTAAATCGGCGTCGATATCTGATGCATAGCTTAGAATTTCCTCTTTTGTTGGGCCAATGCCAATTTTGTAGGTAATTTGCTTAGTTGGAATGTTTACTTTTTTGATGATCTGTTTTAGTAGTTCCAGTGCCACTCGGCTGCGCTGTTCGGAATCTTGTTGACTCTCTGGTAGCGCCGCAATTTCAATCCCAAAAAATATTTCTAAATTTGGTAGCACAGATAAGAAGTGAACTTCTGGTTTGTTGGATTGGTTAAAGGAAACCAGTGTTTCAACATGCTTAATCACTTTCTGATTCAATTCATCTTCAACAATATCGATAGGAACTAAGATCTTATTATACATGATACCCTCGCATCATATTGTTATCTAATTATATTGTAGCAATAGTAAAAAATGATGTCGTGATATTTTTATTGGCTTATTATTTTGCATAATTAACTTAATATGAAGAAACCATATTTAAAATAATCAAATTGTTTTGCCTAAATTAACCTAGTTGAAAATAAATATTATTTCTATTTAATTATAAATAGTAGTAGAAATAAATAAGCGAATAATTATCAATTATACTTTATTGAAATACCTGATTGTAAAAATGAAAAATCAAGACAAATATAATTTTTTGTGTCATATTATAGGAAACTAGATTAATATTTTTTTGAATAAAATTAGTATTAATAATAACAAGATTGTTTTTAAGGTTTACTATCAATTTTCCCCTCATTTTACTGAAAATAATTAACTTTAGAATTTGATTATGACACGAACTAAACTTCGCGAAGAAAAACACTCATATTTTGTTTCCGACGAGCAACGAATAAAATTTAAAGCCGCCAGAAAGAGCACTATTGTTAGTATCGTTGTGAATTTTTTTCTCTCTTTATGGCAAATTATTATCGGCTTTTTGGCACACTCCCAAGGTTTGATTGCTGATGGACTTCACTCATTATCAGATTTATTGGCAGATTTTGTGGTGTTGATTGCTAATAAACATAGCCATAAGCAACCAGATGCCGACCATCCTTATGGCCACTTCCGCTATGAAAATGGGACATCTTTAGTATTAGGAACAATTTTGCTCGTGGTTGGGGCTGGCATGGTATGGAAAGCAATTGAAAAAATGCTAAATCCAGCTGAAATTCCTGATGTGCATATTATTGCGCTGGTTGTCGCGCTATTATCACTTATTGTTAAAGAAGGTCTGTTTCGTTATATGCTTGCTGTGGCAAATAGGGTTAATTCAAGTATGTTAGTTGCTAATGCCTGGCATGCACGTTCAGACGCCGCTTCTTCTTTGGTGGTTGCTATTGGTATCGTTGGTAGTTTATGCGGTATTAAGATCTTTGATCCGATTGCCGCATTAATTGTTGGTGCCCTGGTTATTAAAATGGGGTATAAATTTACTTATCAAGCGTTTAACAATCTGATGGATAAGGGGGCTGATGAACAGACACTTGCGGCTATCCGTAAACAGCTGTTGGCAATGGAAGGGGTGGTTGATATTCATGATCTTAAGACGCGTAAATCTGGCGATTATTTGTTGGTGGATGTTCATCTTGAAGTGAATGGTCTTTTAACGGTAGAACAAGGACATCAAATTGCGGTTTCTGCGCGAAAAAAATTACTTGAAAATCCGGCCATCTTAAATGTCATGATCCATATAGATCCGGTTGAAATTCAATAAGTCATTTCCTTACTGATAAATATTATGGTCGCTACTGAGTTTATATTGGCTATTAAAAGATTGAGGAATATAATAGCTGATTTATAGTATAAGCGATTATATTGGCGCATAGCATATTAGTTAGCAAAAATGCTGCCTATATCGATAAATAATTGGCTCAGATAGTATAATATTATGCCTATTATTGGTTATCGAGCCATACAAACTTTAGTCTGATTTTATTATGCTTGGAAAAGAGGTAAATGTGGAAATACTAGTAACAGGCGGTATGGGTTATATTGGTAGTCATACTTGCGTTCAGATGTTTGCAGCAGGTATGCAGCCTGTTATATTAGATAATTTGTGTAATGCCAGTCGTCAAGTATTGACGCGAATGGAAACATTAACCGGTTGTCGCCCGGTTTTTTATCATGGGGATGTGCGTGATGAAAAATTGTTAGACACCATTTTTTCCAACCATTCTATTCAAGCTGTTATCCATTTTGCTGGGTTAAAAGCGGTTGGTGAATCTGTCTCTAAACCTCTTGAATATTATGATAACAATGTGAATGGCACGCTAGTATTAGCGCGTAGTATGCAGCGAGCTGGTATAAAAAATATTATTTTTAGTTCTTCTGCCACTGTTTACGGTGATCCGGCAACGGTTCCCATTACCGAAGAATTTCCGATTGGCAATACCACCAATCCATATGGTAGCAGTAAATATATGGTTGAACGTTGTTTATCGGATCTACAGTATGCTGATAATAGCTGGTCGGTTACCTTGCTTCGCTATTTTAATCCGGTTGGCGCCCATCCGTCCGGCACCATGGGGGAAGATCCGCAAGGTATACCTAATAATTTAACCCCCTATATTACCCAGGTAGCCATTGGCCGGCAGCAAAAACTGATGATTTTTGGTGACGATTATCCTACCCCAGATGGCACAGGCGTGCGTGATTATATTCATGTCATGGATCTGGCAGATGGACATATTGCAGCGCTTAAATCGGTTGGTTTAAAACCTGGCTTACACATCTACAATTTAGGCACTGGTAAAGGCACGAGTGTATTAGCGATGCTGAAAGCTTTTGAAGAAGCTTGCGGTAAAAAAATCGCTTATGAAATTAAATCTCGCCGACCAGGTGATATTGCTGAGTGTTGGTCAAGTCCATTGAAAGCTGAGTGTGATTTGGGATGGAAAGCCACTCGTTCGATTCAAGATATGGCTGCTGATGCCTGGCGTTGGCAATGTCAAAATCCACAAGGCTATGGTAAAAAATAATAATAGATTATGGCTTAATTTTGTCATCATAAACATTAAGATCCAGCCGATGCACCTGTCTCTTGAACAAGACTTGTGAGCAAGAGACAGCCCTCTGATGTGGTCTGATAGCTAAGTCATATTTTTATTTAGCAAAATATTGCACTAATTATATTATTTTATTGTGGTAAACCTTGTTGTAATACATTAATTGCATTACGAACATTCGGTAGCGGGCCAATATGGTTATTGATAAAGCCAGGTCGTTGTGGTGTACCGGTTTCTATCAACAGACTTCTCATTTCTTTTGGTGTGAGAACCCGGCCAGTTTGTTGCTTATACCATGATTGTATGGCAATTGCTGCTGAAGCCACAATTGGGGTAGCGGCTGAGGTGCCATCAAAGTTACTGGCATAATTATTATTAGGGCCACCATCGTACAAAGTACCAAAGCCAGTTGTGACAACACTATCACCCCAAGCCTGGACATGGATCATGGTTTTGCCATAAGTAGAAAATGCACGACATATTTGATTTTTAGAGCCAGCACCAACACGAATAGCGCCATTATCACCGCGAGCGCGATATGGTGCATAAAAATCATCATCCAGATTTTCACCACCATTACCAGCGGCAGCAATAATAATAATCCCGGCATCGGTGGCGGCTTTAGTGATATCCCAGACTGATTGGCAAAAATCAGCAGGGACTTGAGTTGTATCATCATCCGCTCTGGATTGGATAGATAATTCGTAAATGAAAATATCACCCGCTCTTAAATGTTGTAATCCTCTTACAATACCACCGGCGGCATCATAAGGTTTTACCGAAATGCCATACAGTGCATCAGCGCCATGCACCATTCCTTTTACACCAAATCCCAGCTCTTTTGCATACATCAACCCGCTACGGCGGTACCATGATTGATTTCAAGCTCATTGACATCATCGCTAACAACTAAAGGAATAAAACTATCTCTTTGTAAATTAATATGTTGGTAGTTAAACGCGGCTTCGATATCGGCAATACGAATACCTTTACCTGTCACACCAAGAGACCAGGCATATTCCATATCAATACCTGTCCAAAATTGTCCTGCACCTAATTTGTATTCCTGTTTTTTAGTAAAATCGGGTGTCTCAATATCATTTAGTTGCTCGGATCTTGACAGTATTGATGAGGCTAGCCGGGTGCATTCCAGTTCAGCATATTCGATAAAATCATAGCCATTAAGTTGGGTTAATAGTTGCTGTTTTTCGTTGACAGTTAGCGACTCAGATCCTTTAATATAAAACATGCCACTGAGGCTGGAAAAATTAATGTTATTTATTTGACCTTGAGTTTGTAATATTTCATCAGGTACAACAGCAATATAACCCAATTGGTTAAATAAGTTATTTTGTAAAGCTAATGGTTTTAATAATAAGTTATTATTTTTTCTATACGCAATAACATTTTGGTTAAATTTAATAATAATTTTATCTTTTTTCATACCAAATACCTCTTGATGAAAGTAATCTCTGTTATAAGAAGATGCTACAATAGCGTATTTAACATAGAAAAATAACCAGGTATATTTAAATATCATTAACATTTTGAAAAAATTATTTTTATTAAAAAATATTTTGGTAATAAAATAATAATTAACAATTTAAAAATTAATTGCTGTATTTATTCTTTTGTATTTAATCTTCTAATAGCAATAAATTATTTTCATTATTAGTAATGTTTTGTTATCTTAAATCAAAATATACAATTTGATATAAAATATTGAATATAAATTAATAATACATTCATTCATGGAGAGAAAAATGTTATCTATATATAAAGAAGAAATGGTATGGAATAAGGTAAAAGATAAAATAGCCACCCTGTTTCAGTTATCGGCAATAAGACAATGGACGTATCAGCAATTTAGCCAATCTATTCCGGTTATGGAAAAGAAAGACTATTTGGCTAAAAATGATCAAAGCCTCCATCTGCTTAATGATGAAAATAGTTATCTTATTGGATTTATTAGTGGCACCAGTGGTACTTTGAAACGGTGTCTTTATAAAATGAGTGGTGATGTATACAACGTAAAGGGATATATAGAATATAATATATTTTCCTCGACGGATACATGCGCTAATCTTTTTACCATTAACTTACTTTTTTCCGCTCATTGCTTATTTAGTAATGTGGCGAGCGCTTGTGGTGCTAATATTATTTCGATCGGTGATTTTAATGTATTAGCAAGTGAGCATTTTGATGCATTAATTGATGTGAATACTAATGTTCTAATAGGTATTCCTTGTGAAATTATTCAATTTATTCAATTAATGCAAAAGAAAGGTAAACATCTTGCTATTAATAAAGTTATTTTTGCCGGTGAAGCGCTTAAAGCATATCAAAGGGAAATAATAAGGAATACTTTTGGTAATGATGTGCATATTATTGGTGCTTATGGCTGTTCAGAAGCGGGAATAATTGCTTTTAGTCTGGATGAGGATAACAATAATTATGAATTACTGACAAACCAATTTTTTATTGAGCGTTATCAGGATCGATTATTAATAACCAGTCTGGATAATATGAATGTTATTCCATTATTACGCTATAGTTTTGGTGATAGTGCAGATATTAGTCTACAAGGTGATATTGTTCGATTAACAAATATTAAAAGAAATAATATTAGTTTTAATTTTATGGGATATCTTATTGAATATGAAACGATTGCTAAAGTTGTCCATAAATACCATCAAGGTGATATTAATATACAAATCCATTTATCAGTTGCAGAAGATAGCAGAGAAGTGATCACGGTATGGGTTCCTACAGGTATTTTCTCTCCACAGCAAATTCAATTGTTAGAAAAAGAATTAACAGCGATCCCTGATATCTATGAGTCTAATCAGTTGAATCAAGGATATTTGCGAGCAAAAGAGGTTGACCCAATACAATATATCCGTTCTGTTAGAGGTGAAATTCTTTATATTGTCGATAATAGAGATTAAAAAATCAGATGAAAATAACTAAATTTTTTAATTTAGCAATGTGAAATATAAAATATTGTTAAAGATTAATAGTCTAACTGACATAAACTAAGTAATCGTTAAATATAGCTTTCATTCTATCTTAACCTCCAAAGGGTACTCCCACCGACATAAGGTGGGAGGGGAATTTGGTCGGGCTTGAAAAGCCCGAAGAATGATCAGCCACGCTGATTTTGAATGTATTGCTTAACAACTTCCAGCGGTGCTCCCCCGCACGAACCTGCAAAGTATGATCGAGACCACAACACTGGCTTGCCGTAAGCCCCACGCAAGTCTAGAAACTCATTACGCAGACGACGAGACGTTACCGCTTTCAGCGAGTTTACTAGTACTGACAACTGCACTGTGGGCGGGTACTCGATCAGCATATGAACGTGATCGGACTCTCCGTTACTTTCCTTTAAATCAGCCCCAAAGTCGCGACACACTTCACCTGCATACTGATGAAATGCTTTGTAGTGCAAGCCACTGAGTACTTTCTTTCGGTACTTAGTCACAAAGACAAGGTGAACATGTAAAAGAAACGCTGCATGTCTTGAACGGTTGATTTTATATTTTTGCATTGAAATTAACCGGATATACGGTAAGATAGTGAGATAATTTACTACACACTGAGTAATAATGCTAATTCTAAAAGCCTACAAATTCAGACTCGAACCAACCGAAAACAGTCGCAACGTTTGCGGCAGTTGTGCGGATGCGCTCGTTTTATCTGGAATTACGGGCTAGCAGAGACGCAACGCATTATTGAATCCGGCGGTAAACTACCGTCAGCGTTTGAACTAAATCGGATGCTCACAGAATGGAAAAAAAAGCCGGAACATTCCTTTTGCAAGAAGCCTACACGGATAATCTTCAGCAGAAACTCAAAGATCTGCACGGGGCATGGAAACGCTGCTTTGATAAAAAACTGGCAGCAAAAGCTCCTGTATTTAAAAGGAAAAATGACGGGCGTGATTCAGTTCGTTTTGTTAATTTTGATAAATATTGTCAGCTCGATAATGGCAGAGTGAGATTACCGTCAGGTTTGGTATGGGTAAAGTTCCGGCAGTCGCAAAAGCTGTACGGTAAGATTAAAAACGCAACCGTTAGCCAACATGCGGGACACTGGTATATATCGTTTCAGGTCGAACTGGAAATGGACATTCAGCCTCATTCGTCAGCAACAATGATTGGTTTGGATGCAGGTGTAACCAGACTCGCCACGCTGTCAGACGGCACAGTGTTTGAACCTGTAAACAGTTTTAAAACCAACCAAAAAAAGCTGGCGAAATTCCAGCGTCAGTTAAGCTGTAAAGTTAAATTCAGCAATAACTGGAAAAACAGAAGCGAAAAATCCAACGTCTCCACTCGCATATAACCAATATCCGCAAAGACTACCTTCACAAAGTCACCAGTGAAATCAGCAAAACCACGCGATGATCGTCATTGAGGACTTAAAGGTCAGTAACATGTCGAAATCGGCAAAAGGTACACAAGAGCAGCACGGACGGAATGTCAGGGCAAAATCAGGACTTAACCGTTCGATACTGGATCAGGGTTGGTATGAAATGCGCCGTCAGCTTGAGTACAAGCAGCTATGGCGCGGTGGTCAGGTATTAGCTGTGCCTCCGGCATATACAAGTCAACGGTGTGCATGTTGTGGTCATACAGCGAAAGAAAATCGTCAATCACAAAGTAGATTCGAGTGCCTTGAGTGCGGGTATACAGAGAACGCAGATATCAACGGAGCTCGTAACATTTTAGCGGCAGGACATGCCGTGTTAGCCTGTGAAGTGAACGGTGCAGTAATGCCGTCAGCAGCAGGAACCAGGCTTCTGAGCGATCAGATAGTCTCCGACTAACGGGAATCCCCCTCCTGAGTCACGAAGTGTGAAGGTGGGGGAGGATGTCAATTAATTAACATTTTAAAGTCTTACCTAAAATGTAATTTTAATGATTATTCATTTAACTTAACGAAATTATTTTAAAATAAATGACTAATGAAAAGTTAAACTAGAATAAATTTATTTTGCACTATTTTTATCCTGCGGTTGAATGATGCATACTTTAGGTTCTTCATTACAATTAACGGCCTTTGTTTTATTATTGCTAGTTAATAATTTATTAACGGTATAGGCTGTTGCTATCCCGTAGCAACATTGAGTAAAACCCGCATAGGAAGGCAGAGAGTAGAATATTAAAAGTGTAATAATGATGAAAATTTGAACGGGTGATTTCATGAATTATTCTCCTAAAATAATTAAATATTGATAATATTTTTACGAATTATCTGGATTTGCTTACCAGTGAAAAACAAATTGTTCATAGCATAAAAAAGTAGGCAAAATAGAAAATTACTCTGTTTAATTTATTAATTATTGATGTTTTATGGCTATTAAATTAAAAATTTTAATCCAATAACGTAAACAGCTTGCGTAGCTTTTCCATTTATTGTTTCTATACAATTATGCCCCTCTTTTGCTGGTATGCAGTGAATGTACTCTTTATTGGGTTGATGATTGACAATGAAAAAAAAACTGAAATAGGAGAAAAAAAAGAGCAATAAGTGCTTCTTTAAAAGTTGCATAAATTACCTCGATTAGTAAGTGATATAAATCGATATTAATAATACACTTATTATTTAACATTTCAATAACATTTAATTGATTAAATCTTATAGACTGAAGAATAATAGTATTAAGTTAATGAACACTGCTAGTTAAGGGAAATAGGCTGTAATTTGTTATGTTTTATAGTAATCAACTTAACAGGCAAAACAAGATTGCCACGCATTGTTGCCTACATGACCGCAAGATTGTTTAATAAATTTATTTGCTTAACAAAAATAGCGTTAGACCAGGCTATTTTTATCAATACCAAGTCGTTTCATACGTGATAGTAATGTTGTGCGTTTTAGTCCCAGTCGTAGCGCTGCACCTTTAGGGCCGGCAATAACACCATTCGTCTCTTTTAGTACATCAACAATACGTTGATATTCATCGTCTATCGGATGAAAATTATTATTTATGCACTTTATCGAGGTTTTTGTTTCATTGCCATTAAAGTTGATTTCAGTTAATGAGAGCTGAAGTACATTACCACGCGTCAATAAAACAGCACGTTCAATCACGTTTTCTAACTCAGGTATATTGCCAGGCCAATCCATTTTACTTAATAGCCGTAAGGTTTGGGCAGGAATACTGTCAATCTTGCGTCCAAGACGGTTGGCAATTTTAAAGGTAAACGCTTTGGCTAAAAATGGAATATCTTTTGGCCGCTCACGCAATGGGGGCAGGTAGATAGGAAAAACATTCAGTCGATAATAAAGATCGGCTCTAAATTCACGATCTGCCACCATTTGCCGAAGGTTACGGTTAGTGGCAGCAATAAGACGCACATCTGTCCGAATGATCCTATTGCCACCTAGACGTTCAAACTCTTGTTCTTGTAATACCCTTAGCAGCTTAGGTTGAAGTTCCAGTGACATATCGCCTACTTCATCTAAAAATAGCGTGCTTTTGTCTGCTAATTCAAACCGACCAATACGTTGGTTGTTAGCGCCAGTAAATGCACCACGCTCATGACCAAACAGATCACTTTCAAGTAAGCCTGCTGGCATGGCGGCACAATTAAGTTTTACCATCCGCCGGTTATTACGACCACTAAGTTTATGTATTGCACGCGCAATCAGCTCTTTGCCGGTTCCTGTTTCGCCTAAGATCAAAACGGTGCTATTGCTATGCGCTACCATTTCAACCTGTTTCATAACTGTCATCATAGCGTCACTTTGACCAACGATTTCACCAAAATCTGTGCTGACATTATTAATTTGTTCCGTCAGCGCTAAATTTTCATCAATCAATCGTTGCTTTAAACGGCGGATTTCTTGATAAGCAAGGGCATTATCTACCGCAATCGCAACACGTTCTGCGATTTGACGCAGTAATTTCAACGTCGAGGAGCTAAAAACCGGCGCTTGAACTTGTGCCAGTTTTAATACCCCCAGTACTCGATTGCTAAAAATTAGTGGCAACAAACACAAGGTTTGCTCCTGTTTATCCCATAATTCAAATAGCATACGAACGCATGCTGAGTGTTTATCGCACTGGTGAAGATTTAGCAACAGTATCTCTTTTTTTTGCATAACCTTTTGGTATAAAGTGCCTTTTTCGTCTATCTCACGTTGATCATGGAGCGGAATATTTTTATCTACATAATGGATTGAATATACGCTAAGTTTCTCTTTATGATTATTGCGTAATACGATGCTAATCGAATCGATAGCAAAATTAGCCTGAATTTCTTGCGCAACCTCAGTGATCAGTTCATCCAGATTTAGCTTGGATAAAACAGCGTTGGTTATGGCTACCAACAAGCGAAAATCGTCACGTTCACGACATAGGTGGCCATAATTAATATTATTGTTCAGACGCAATTGGATCTGTTCCACTGCTAGACTAATGACTTGAGCAAGAGTTTGTAGTCGTGAGAAGGCTTCTTCCGTCCAAGGTTCATTTGTACTGCGCAGAAATTCGCAGCCACCAAATATTTTGCCTTCAGCTGTTAACGGCATCAGACTGTAATAATTGAATAGTGGATAGAGATTTAATTCATTAAGTTGGGGCAAGGTTTGGTTAAATTCTTGATAGCGGCAATGTAGTACATCTGGACGTGAAAGCATATGGCGAATCGGTCCACAAGCTAGCAAGGTTTCATCCTCATAGCGAATATCTTGTTGTTGATGGTCAACACTGAACAGGCAGACTCTACGGCGTTCAAATTGCCACAGTAGTATATTAACGTGATCGGCCAATTTTAGTTGCCGAACATGGGTTTTGACCGCTTGGACTAACGCACAGAGATCAGGTTGTTGCAGTAAAGTGCGAGTAATATCAAATAAATCTTGTTCACTGCTTATACTTGTCGGTGTATACGACATACCTCATATTCCGAAAATTAATTGCCAATTAGTGGCGTGGTTGATTAGCAAATTCTGGGTAATGGTTCACTGTAGGGCAGATCGAGTGTACGTTTGATACCATAAAGTCCGGTTAACTTTACTCCTTTCTGGGCCACCACTTGGCCAATAATTGCCGCGTCTAAGCCTAAGGGATGTTGTTGTATGCGCGTCAGAATACGTTCTGCTGCACTGCGTTCAACTGCGATGACCAGCTTTCCTTCATTGGCAAAATTGAGAGGATCCAGACCTAATAGCTCACAAATACCGCGCACAGCAGGTTTTATCGGTAGCGTGTTTTCATTGAGTTCGATCCCACAGCCGCAACTAGCAGCAAATTCATGAACTACAGCATTCACGCCACCGCGAGTCGCATCACGCATTGCTTTGATCCCAGCTTCGTTACGCAGTATTTCGATTAGTGGGGTTAGCAAGGCGCAATCGCTTTGTAAATCGCCTTCCATACCAAGTTGTTCTCGTAAATTTAGAATGGTGGCACCATGATCGCCTAGCGAATTACTAATCAGTAACAGATCGCCAGCTTGGATCTGACGCATGCCCCAGTTCAGATGGCAAGGGATCACACCGATGCCAGCAGTATTAATAAATACTTTATCAGCCGCTTTGCGAGGGACAACTTTGGTGTCACCGGTTACGATACTGATACCTGCAACTTTTGCCGTTGCTGCCATACAATGAACAATGCGTTCCAGTGTGGCGATGGCTAATCCTTCTTCCAATATAAAACTACATGAGAGCCACCGAGGAAAAGCACCACTCACCGCCACATCATTGCTAGTGCCACAAACAGCCAGTTTACCAATATCTCCACCAGGAAAAAATAACGGATCAATAACATAACTGTCAGTGGAAAAAGCCAGTCTATCCCCTTGCTGAGTTAATAAATGTAATGGGATCCGCGCCTGATCTTCCTGCTCATTAAGTAACGGGTTAGCAAAGGCTTGAATAAACAGCTGATTGATAAGTTGCTGCATCGCTTGCCCACCACTACCATGGGCGAGGGTGATAGTTTTCATACTTGATACTCCTGAGAACGGTACTGATACCAAGCACTGCAAGCACCTTCGGAAGAAACCATCAAAGCCCCTAATGCATTTTGCGGGTTACATTGTCGACCAAAGCGTGGACATTGAACAGGTTTACAACGCCCGGTTAGTACTAGGCCACAATAGGTCTGCGGATCATCATAACCGGTTGGTGGACATAAGTGAAAATGCTGTTCAGCATCAAATTGCTGATATGTTGTGTTAAGGTAAACGCCAGAATGTTGTATCATGCCAAGGCCACGCCACTCGCTGGTTCCTTTAATACTGAATACTTGTTTCATCACTGCTTGCGCTTTACTGTTGCCGGCGTCAGGTACCACACGGCGATACTGATTTTCAACCCAACTGGCGCCCGCTATTTTTTGTTCAATTAACATTAATACCCCTTGCAGCAGATCAATTGGCTCAAAACCAGCGACAACAAGTGGACGTTGATATTGTGTCGTAATAAAGTTGTACGCGTGAATACCAATAATCATACTGACGTGTCCGGGCGCTAAAAATGCATCAATACTATTATCAGGCTGTTGTAATAAATTTTTTAGTACCGGGATCAAGGTTATGTGCTGACAAAAGAAATAAAAGTTATCAATGTTAGCTGCTTTTGCTTGTATTAAGGTGATCGCGGTGGTTGGCATGGTCGTTTCAAATCCAAGCCCAAATAGAACCACTTTTTTGGTCGGATTTTGTTGGGCAAGTTTTAGTGCATCGATCGGTGAGTAGATAATCCGTACGTCATCTCCACCGGCTCTGGCGGTTAGCAATGAGCCATTTTTCCCTGGCACACGCATGGCATCACCAAAAGTGCAGAATATGACTTGTGGTTGGTTGGCAATTTCCAGGCAGCTATCAATACGTGCCATTGGCAGTACACAAACAGGGCAGCCTGGGCCATGAATAAACTCAACATTTTTCGGTAATAGTTGATCCAGACCAAACTTAAAAATGGCATGAGTGTGTCCGCCGCAGACTTCCATAATGCGAAAAGGTCGTTGTTCACTGTATGGTAGATGTTTAGCGCGCTGATTCAGAATTTCAATAAGTTGCATCACTTTTTGTCGATCACGGTATTCATCAATGAAACGCATTAACCCTTCTCCTCACCATAGAGCAAGACACCCACATCGGGCTCTAAGTCGTACATATTTTGCAATGCAGCCAGTGTATCCAACGCTTGCTGTTCATCGATCACGCTCATGGCAAAGCCAACGTGGATCAGCACCCACTGGCCAAGGCGACTATTACCCTTTTCGTCATGCTTGCCAACAAGCGTTAAATCGACATCACGTATCACCCCGCCGATCACCACCTTGGCTAACATGCTGTCAGTTAGTTGACTAATTTTTCCGGGAATACCTATACACATTGCTGGTTCTCCAACCATGCTAGCCAGTTGTCCATCCCTTGACCCGTGGTGGCCGATACCTGCAAAATTTCAATCTGTGGATTTACTTGACGGGCGCTGGCTATACATTTTTCTACGTCAAAATTAAGGTGGGGTAGTAAATCGACCTTATTTAGCAGCATCAGGGAGGCGGCAGCAAACATATGCGGATATTTGAGCGGTTTGTCTTCGCCTTCCGTTACCGACAAGACGGCAACTTTGTGATGTTCGCCTAAATCAAATCCAGCAGGACAGACCAAATTGCCAACGTTTTCGATAAACATAATCCCACCTTCAGCCAGTGGAAGTCGTTGCATGGCATCAAAGATCATCTGTGCATCAAGATGACACCCTTTACCGGTATTTACCTGAATAGCTGGGGTTCCTGTGGCGCGGATCCTTTCGGCGTCGTTAGTGGTTTGTTGATCGCCTTCAATAACCGCGCAAGGAATATCGTTTTGTAACAGTTTAAGCGTTTCGGTCAGTAGCGTAGTTTTGCCTGATCCGGGACTGGAAACCAGATTTAGTGCTAGCTGTTTATTAGCGATGAATTGGCGGCGATTGCGCTGCGCTAAGCGGTTATTTTTCTCCAGTACATTAATTTCAATTTCCAGCATTTTGCGCTGACTTAAACCGGGCGCATGAGTACCCGCTTCACCTTGGCCATAATCCAGGTTAGTGGCCAGCGGTTCACTAGCAATGTGGCTAGTTTTATGAATGGCTTTTATTTGTAATGATTGACGCGGCGCGGGAGAGAACGGGGCGCTGCGAAAAGCCGAATGTGGGTTGCGCTGATCGCCTTCAATATATTGGTTGCCTGGTTCGCAACCACAAATGGTGCACATGGTTTACTCCTATTCTATTTCTAACCGCATGATTTGTAGTCCATCATCCGCCACAATATGGAGATTATGGCTATTACATTTTGGACAGAGCCTTACACGATGGGTTATGAGTTTTATAAATTGCTGACATTGACGGCACCAGCATTCCGCTTGCTGTTGTTCTAAATGAAGTTGGCAACCTTCCGCGACAGTACCTCGGCAGACTAACTCAAAGCAAAATTGCAGCGCACTGCTTTCTACGCAGGCAAATGCGCCAATTTTAAACCACACTTGGGTGACCCTTTTTGCGTTGCTTAGTGCTACTTGTTGCTCAATAAGTTCCAATGCCTGTTGGCAGAGGGTGATTTCGTGCATAACGCCTCCAGCATCTGTTTGCATTGATTAATGCAATATGGATGCCATTCATTAGCAATGATAGGTCTTTTATTGACATAAATAGGGAGATTAAAAAAGTGTTATCCAACGGTTATGCAGCCGCTAGGTTTATTTTATTGCTATTAATTATCACGGTAACAAAATAAACAGCGCAAGATTATGAGCCGCTGCTGATATTTCATGTCGATGAGATCTAAATAACAATTTAACCGGCCGGCTTGTTGGCTGTTTTATTATTTAATTATATGAAAATAAAATAATTATATTTTGGCATGAGAACTGCTTAGTGAGGTTATTTTTTTATAAATGGAGTCAATCACTATGATCTTTTCACCATTAAGCCAGAAAACTGATGTTATGGCTGGCTACTCTCTCGCTCGTCTGGCTCCACGCTATCACAACTGCGACGGTTATCTTATCTGCCAATTTCTCTCCTTTGCTAAAGGGTATCTGCATCGTTTTATCTTTTGTGGTTTTAGTAATGGATTAATTTATCGTTTATTTGCGGGCATTTTGATTCTTATCATCTCGCCATTAATTACCATTAGTCATACTTTGCCGCATACCATTGAAACTGGCGAAGCCGGGCAAGCTAGGTTACGGCAAATAATCATGTTGAGTTAATGTACTACCGCCTAAATAGATTATTGGATAATGTCGGAAGTGACAATTTCGACACGGTTTCGTCAAAAATGACTATCACTTAAGGATCAAAAATGACTATCACCACAGGATCAGCGGTGAATCGTTTTGTTATTGCTGACTCTACGCTTTGCATTGGTTGTCGTACTTGTGAAGCTTCTTGCTCGGAAAATCACCGCTTACAAGGACTACAAACGCAAGCGCGTCTGAAAGTGATGCGAAATGAAAAAGAATCAGCCCCGCAACTCTGTCATCAGTGTGAAGATGCGCCTTGCGCGCAGGTTTGTCCGGTTAATGCCATTAATCGGATCAATAATGCTATTCAATTAAACGAAAGTTTGTGTGTCAGTTGTAAGTTATGTGGTCTCGCCTGTCCGTTTGGTACTATCGAATTTTGTGGCAGTCGCCCACAGGGTATTCCTGCTGATAGTGATACGCCGATTGCCCCGCCGGCACCACCGGAACTGACACGTGTTAGTCCGTTTTTAGACTGGATAGCTGGTGTTCGCGCTATCGCTGTTAAATGTGATCTGTGCTATTTCGATGAACGAGGTCCGGCATGTGTACGTACCTGCCCGACTAAAGCGCTACGTCTGATTGATAACCATGATATTGCCAACGCTAATAAACGTAAGCGTGAGCTGACTATCCAGATGGTGTTAGGCGATTTGTCGTTAATTAACGGCCAGAATGGAGAGTTGTAATGAGTGTCGAGATGTTGATTAACGGAGCAATTTTTACCTTGGTCATCAGTGGTTTGTTAGCCGCATTACTGATGTTCAACAAGCCGTTAAGTGGATTAATCGCTGGGCTTGGTGGTGTTTTAGCTAATCTTGCTATGCTATTGGCCGGCGGACAAGTACTGCTGGGTAGCACTAGTGCCAGCGATTTTATGTTACCTGTTGGTAACTGGTCACTGCATATCACGGCACTTAATGGATTGTGGTTAGTGGTTTTTGGCTTACCAGGAATTTTTGTCAGCTTGTTTAATATCAGTTGGCATCGACATCCTGCAACGCAGTCTAATGGGCTGTTAATAAATATGTTCTTGGCAGCGGCAACATTGGCCGTGGTGGCCGGGCACCTTGTTATGTTGGTGATAATGGCAGAAATTATGGCGCTATGTGCGCTGTTTCTGACCGGTTGCCATCAGGCAAGTAAAGTGTGGTTTGTATTAGGCCGGTTGGGTACGCTGCTATTGGCTATGATGTGCGTCATTATCTGGCGAACTTATGGCACCTTAAATATTGCTGAGCTGCGTCTGCTTATGGTAACGCTACCAATGAGCAGTGTAACTTGGATGTTGGGGCTAATTGGATTTGGTTTATTAGCCGGCATCATTCCTCTGCATGGCTGGGTGGTGCCAGCTCATGCCAATGCTGCTGCGCCAGCTGCAGCATTATTTTCTACTGTGGTCTTGAAAGTGGGTGTCTATGGCATTTTGCTACTTTCGTTACTGAATACCACATTACCATTATGGTGGGCAATTGTGCTGTTATTGCTCGGTATGCTGACGGCATTTATTGGCGGACTGTATGCATTAATGGAGCACAATATTAACCGATTACTGGCTTATCACAGCCTTGAGAATATCGGCATCATACTGCTGGGGCTTGGTGCCGGGCTTATTGGTGTCTCCCTGCATGAACCACTTTTGATTGCCCTCGGCATGATAGGGGGATTATACCATCTGTTTAGCCATAGCTTATTTAAAACTACGTTATTGCTTGGTGCGGGTGCAGTATGGTTCCGTACCGGTTATCTGGATATCGAAAAATTAGGCGGCATAGGTAAACGTATGCCGCTTCTCGCAATGTCGATGCTGGTTGGCTTAATGTCAATGGCAGCGCTCCCTCCTCTCAATGGTTTTGCCGGCGAGTGGGTTATTTATCAAGCCTTTTTCCGTCTGGGTGAACAGCCAGCATTTGTCAGTCGTTTGCTAGGGCCATTATTAGCAACCGGGCTTGCCATTACGGGTGCCTTAGCGGTGATGTGTATGGCAAAAGTGTATGGCGTTATGTTTTGTGGTGCGCCCCGCACGCAAGCTGCTGAAAAAGCCTATTCTAAACCCTGGCTAATGAATATTTCGCTCGCTGCGTTAGCATTTTTTTGCATTGTTGGTGGGGTTGCTGCGCCTTGGATTATGCCATTACTAAGCTACGTCGTGCCTTTACCGTTAGTGACTAATCACACCATGGTGTCGCAGCCGATTATCACGCTATTGTTGATTGCGGCAACGCTATTGCCGGTTGTTCTATTAATTGTCTGCAAAGATGGACGTTTGCCATTTCGTTCTCGTGGTTCAGCGTGGGTTTGTGGTTATCAATACGAACAGGCGATGAGTATCACTGCATCCGGTTTTGCCCAACCGGTAAAAGTGATGTTTGCTTTGGTGTTTAAATTAGGACGGATACTCAATCCGGCGTCGTTATTACCAGGTTGGCAAACAACTAGCCTGCCGGTGTTGTTTCGCCGTGTGGCTTTTATTGAACTGGCGGTACTGCTGGTGGTTGTGATTTCTTAGGGAGCCTAATATGAATTCGCTGTTTTTTGCCCTTGTGCAGGCTTTAGTGCTATTTGCATTGGCGCCGCTACTATCTGGCGTCAGTCGCATGGCACGCGCTCGGCTACATAACCGCAAAGGGCCCGGAGTGTTACAAGAGTATCGAGATCTAATCAAATTACTGGGTCGCCAAAGTATCGCGCCAACAGCCTCAGGTTGGCTATTCCGACTTATGCCGTTTTTGATGATCGGCGTGATGTTTACTATCGCGACTGCATTGCCCGTGGTGACAGTGGCATCGCCATTATCTCCGCTTGGTGATCTGATCACACTTATTTACCTATTTGCTATTGGCCGTTTCTTTTTTGCGGTGGCCGGTCTGGATACCGGTAGTCCGTTTACGGGCATTGGTGCCAGCCGTGAAGCGGTGTTGGGAGTATTAGTTGAGCCAATTTTACTATTAGCTTTATGGGTGGTTGCACAAGTGGCAGGTTCAACCCACATCAGTTTAATCGCCGCGACGATTTACCATTGGCCTGTAGAACAAAGCGTTCCTTTAGTGCTGGCATTTTGTGCCTGTGCTTTTGCCACCTTTGTTGAAATGGCTAAGCTACCGTTTGATCTTGCCGAAGCTGAGCAGGAGCTACAGGAAGGGCCGCTTTATGAATATAGTGGTGCCAGTTTTGCGTTGTTGAAATGGGGAATTAGCCTCAAACAGCTCGTGGTATTGCAACTGTTTGTTGGCGTGTTTATACCGTGGGGACAAATTGAACATCTGTCGGTAGCAGGTTTGCTACTGGCAGTGGTGGTGGCGTTGATAAAACTGTTGGCCGGCGTAACAGTGATTGCTTTGTTAGAAAATAGCATGGCGCGATTACGTTTTTTGGCCACATCACAAGTTACCTGGTTCGGTTTTGGCTTTGGCTTTTTAGCTTTCGTCTCTTTGTTAGCGATAGGATTTTAGAGAATTACCATGTCTGAAGAAAAATTAGGTCAACACTATCTTACGGCTTTGTGCCAGGCATTTCCCGGCGTTGTGTTGGAGGAAGGTTGGCAGACTAAAGATCAATTAACCATTACGATAAAAATCAACGCATTACCTGAAGTGATAGCGTATCTTTACTACCAGCAAGGAGGGTGGTTATCGGTATTATTCGGTAATGATGAACGCAAATTGTGCGGTCACTACGCGGTTTATTATGTACTTTCCATGGAGCAGGGAATTAAATTTTGGATCACCGTTCGAGTTGAAGTGGATGCCGATAAACCGGAGTTTCCATCAGTGACTCCACGTGTTCCGGCAGCTGTATGGGGCGAACGTGAAGTCCGCGATATGTACGGTTTGATGCCTGTTGGTTTGCCCGATGAGCGTCGTCTGGTACTACCCGATGACTGGCCTGATGATCTCTATCCATTGCGTAAGGATAGTATGGATTATCGTCAGCGTCCTGCACCGACCACTGACAGCGAAACTTACCAATTTATTAATGAGCTGGGTAATAAAAAAAATAATGTGCTACCCATTGGCCCATTACACGTCACTTCTGATGAACCCGGTCACTTTCGTTTATTTGTTGATGGCGAAAATATTGTTGACGCTGATTATCGCCTCTTTTATGTCCACCGTGGTATGGAAAAATTGGCTGAAACACGGATGGGTTATAACGAAGTGACATTTTTGTCTGATCGGGTCTGTGGTATTTGTGGTTTTGCTCACAGTACTGCTTATGCCACCTCAATTGAGAATGCAATGGGAATTGTGGTCCCAGAGCGAGCCCAAATGATCCGTGCCATTTTGCTAGAGATCGAACGTTTGCATTCCCATTTGCTTAACTTAGGTTTGGCCTGCCATTTTGTTGGTTTCGATTCAGGTTTTATGCAATTTTTTCGCGTACGTGAATCTTCTATGAAGATGGCTGAAATCCTGACCGGGGCACGTAAAACCTATGGACTTAACTTAATTGGCGGTATTCGTCGTGATCTGCTTAAAGATGACATGAAAAAGACCCGCCAATTGGCTCAGCAGATGCGGCGTGAAGTGCAAGAGCTGGTGGAGATATTATTAACGACGCCCAATATTGAGCAGCGTACTGTCGGCATTGGGCGCTTAGATCCGCAAGTCGCACGTGATTTTAGCAATGTTGGCCCGATGGTCCGCGCCAGTGGTCATGCCCGTGATACGCGCAGGGATCACCCTTTTATCGGTTACGGTTTACTACCGTTAGAGGTGCATAGCGAACAAGGATGCGATGTACTTGCTCGCCTCAAAGTTCGTATCAATGAAGTCTTTACCTCACTCAATATGATTGATTTTGGTTTGGATAATCTTCCTGCTGGTGCATTAATGGTAGAGGGATTTACTTATATTCCACACCGTTTTGCTTTAGGTTTTACTGAAGCACCACGCGGCGATGATATTCACTGGAGCATGACCGGCGACAATCAAAAACTGTGGCGCTGGCGCTGTCGGGCGGCAACTTATGCCAATTGGCCGACACTGCGCTATATGCTACGTGGCAATACTGTGTCTGATGCGCCATTGATAATTGGTAGTCTTGATCCCTGTTATTCCTGTACTGATCGTATGACTGTTGTCGATGTGCGTAAGAAAAAGAGTCAAGTGGTGCCTTATAAAGAACTAGAACGTTACAGTATTGAACGTAAGAATTCACCGCTGAAATAACTTTTGCTTTTGCTGAGACTATTTACCTTTGAATCTTATCTGGGTAATGGTAAGCCGTTTATGATTAACTGGTGCAATTTCTTTCGCCAGTTGCACGCAGTTAGCAAAAGCCAACTGGAGTTATCATGTTTAATTTTATTAAGAAAGCTTTAAAAACCGGGATTGTTACTGAAGATTATCCACTGACGCCAATTGAAGTGGATAAAAACTTTCGCGGTAAACCGCAACATAATTCACAACAATGTATCGGTTGTGCGGCATGCGTCAACGCTTGTCCATCCAATGCATTAACCACCGAAATTGATTTGCCAAAAGGCCAGTTGCGCTGGCAATTAAACCTTGGTCGTTGCATTTTTTGTGGTCGTTGTGAAGAGGTTTGTCCAACGGCAGCCATTCGTTTGTCACAGGAATATGAACTAGCAGTATGGCGCAAAGAAGATCTTTGCCAGCAAGCACAATTTGCTATTTGTTATTGCCGGCTATGTCAGCGTCCTTTGGCAGTAAAAAAAGCGATCAACTACGTCATCGAGATACTCAAACATAATGGCGACCCACGGACTGAACATCATCGACAAAGTTTTGAAACTTGCCCTAATTGCAAGCGGTTACAGGGATTGACTCCGTCAGATAAAATCGATTTAAGCCGTGAAATGAAGGAGACAATTTGATGAGCCAGTTTTTGCCATCGCGTGATCAGCAAGGTATGCCGGTACCGCTAGCAATAGATGAATCTATCGCACGAATGAAAGCATTATTGTTGAAGAAAATTAAACGCTCGGCTTATGTTTATCGGGTTGACTGTGGCGGTTGTAATGGTTGTGAAATTGAAATTTTTGCCACCATTTCACCCATTTTTGATGCCGAACGTTTTGGCATTAAGGTCGTTCCTTCCCCACGTCATGCTGATATATTGCTGTTCACTGGGGCAGTTACGCGTGCAATGCGTACGCCAGCGTTACGCGCCTGGCACTCGGCTCCTGATCCTAAAATTGCGATATCCTATGGCGCCTGTGGTAATTCAGGTGGCATTTTTCATGATCTCTATTGTGTTTGGGGCGGAACGGATAAGATTGTGCCAGTCGATGTATATATTCCTGGTTGTCCACCCACCCCTGCTGCGACGCTATACGGTTTTGCCATGGCGTTAGGGCTGCTGGAGCAAAAAATTCATCTGCGCAAACCTTCTGAAGAAGATAATCAGCCGGCAGAAATGCTACATCCAGATATGGTGCAACCCTTACGAGTGCGTATCGACCGCGCTGCCCGTCGTTTAGCCGGCTATCGCTATGGTCGTCAGATTACCGACAATTTTATCAATTATCTTATGCAGGGTGAAGATCGGGTGGCGCAGTGGCTGGCTGATGAAAATGATCCGCGCTTAAGTGAAATTGTTGCCAATCTTAGCCAGATCGTTAAGCGGGAGCAGGTTAAATGAGTGACAAGGTGGTGTTCAGTCAACTGAGCCGTAAATTTATTGATGAAAATGAAGCTACGCCACCGCAGGCACAGCAAGTTATCTATTACGGACTTGCCATTGGTCACCATTTAGGCGTGATAGATTGTTTACAAGCTGTGCTTAGCTGTCCCTGGCCAGAATATCAGCTCTGGATTGCTACCCTCGAAGCAGGAAGTGAAGCGCAGCGGAAAATGGCGGGTGTTACGCGTTATGGCGAAATTGTTATTGATAGCAGCCATGTGGCAATGCTGGCAAAGGCTTTTAGCGCGGCGCTAAACCAACAGACTAACCAACAGCAAAGTTGGAGCCAGCAGATGTTGAGTATGCTAGCCAATATTCAGCAGGAGAGTGCTATCTATTTGATGGTAAGGAGGGAGCGTGGCTGATGTTTTACTCTGTGTCGGCAATAGCATGATGGGTGATGACGGCGCAGGCCCATTGCTGGCACAGATGTGTCGTGCTACACCACAAGGGGAATGGATAGTAATTGATGGTGGTAGTGCGCCAGAAAATGATATCGGCGTTATTCGCCAATTACAGCCAAATCGTTTATTGATTGTCGATGCTACCGACATGGGACTGGCGGCTGGTGAAATCCGGCAGATCGATCCACAAGATATTGCTGATATGTTTATTATGTCGACCCATAATATGCCACTTAGCTATCTTATTGAGCAGCTAAAAGAGGATACTAATGAGGTGATTTTCTTAGGTATCCAGCCAGATATTGTCGGCTTTTATTACCCGATGACGGCAGCGGTAAAAATAGCCGTTGCAACAGTTTATGCCAGTCTGGCTGATATTCAGCAGCTAAGGCAGTTCCGGCCACTATAAATGTTTCATCGTATATAGTAGCAAGAGGCTTGGCTAACATGACTTTCTCGTTTTAGACAGGCATTTTTATCCTACTAATACGATTTAACCGAATTACTTCGATATTTATCATCGTCAATCGTGATGATGACAAGCACGTGCCAATTTTTTGTTAACTTAAAATTGGCACAGTTTATGAATATATTTCTCTATTGACTGTCATTGCTGGAGAAGTGAATGAATTGTTTCATTATTACTGATGCAAATAAATGTATTGGTTGTCGTACCTGCGAAGTGGCTTGTGTGGTATCTCATCAGGAAACACAAGACTGTGCTTCAGTCACAGCTAAGACTTTCTTACCGCGTATCCATCTTAACCTCCAAAGGGTACTCCCACCGACATAAGGTGGGAGGGGAATTTGGTCGGGCTTGAAAAGCCCGAAGAATGATCAGCCACGCTGATTTTGAATGTATTGCTTAACAACTTCCAGCGGTGCTCCCCCGCACGAACCTGCAAAGTATGATCGAGACCACAACACTGGCTTGCCGTAAGCCCCACGCAAGTCTAGAAACTCATTACGCAGACGACGAGACGTTACCGCTTTCAGCGAGTTTACTAGTACTGACAACTGCACTGTGGGCGGGTACTCGATCAGCATATGAACGTGATCGGACTCTCCGTTACTTTCCTTTAAATCAGCCCCAAAGTCGCGACACACTTCACCTGCATACTGATGAAATGCTTTGTAGTGCAAGCCACTGAGTACTTTCTTTCGGTACTTAGTCACAAAGACAAGGTGAACATGTAAAAGAAACGCTGCATGTCTTGAACGGTTGATTTTATATTTTTGCATTGAAATTAACCGGATATACGGTAAGATAGTGAGATAATTTACTACACACTGAGTAATAATGCTAATTCTAAAAGCCTACAAATTCAGACTCGAACCAACCGAAAACAGTCGCAACGTTTGCGGCAGTTGTGCGGATGCGCTCGTTTTATCTGGAATTACGGGCTAGCAGAGACGCAACGCATTATTGAATCCGGCGGTAAACTACCGTCAGCGTTTGAACTAAATCGGATGCTCACAGAATGGAAAAAAAGCCGGAACATTCCTTTTGCAAGAAGCCTACACGGATAATCTTCAGCAGAAACTCAAAGATCTGCACGGGGCATGGAAACGCTGCTTTGATAAAAACTGGCAGCAAAAGCTCCTGTATTTAAAAGGAAAAATGACGGGCGTGATTCAGTTCGTTTTGTTAATTTTGATAAATATTGTCAGCTCGATAATGGCAGAGTGAGATTACCGTCAGGTTTGGTATGGGTAAAGTTCCGGCAGTCGCAAAAGCTGTACGGTAAGATTAAAAACGCAACCGTTAGCCAACATGCGGGACACTGGTATATATCGTTTCAGGTCGAACTGGAAATGGACATTCAGCCTCATTCGTCAGCAACAATGATTGGTTTGGATGCAGGTGTAACCAGACTCGCCACGCTGTCAGACGGCACAGTGTTTGAACCTGTAAACAGTTTTAAAACCAACCAAAAAAAGCTGGCGAAATTCCAGCGTCAGTTAAGCTGTAAAGTTAAATTCAGCAATAACTGGAAAAAACAGAAGCGAAAAATCCAACGTCTCCACTCGCATATAACCAATATCCGCAAAGACTACCTTCACAAAGTCACCAGTGAAATCAGCAAAAACCACGCGATGATCGTCATTGAGGACTTAAAGGTCAGTAACATGTCGAAATCGGCAAAAGGTACACAAGAGCAGCACGGACGGAATGTCAGGGCAAAATCAGGACTTAACCGTTCGATACTGGATCAGGGTTGGTATGAAATGCGCCGTCAGCTTGAGTACAAGCAGCTATGGCGCGGTGGTCAGGTATTAGCTGTGCCTCCGGCATATACAAGTCAACGGTGTGCATGTTGTGGTCATACAGCGAAAGAAAATCGTCAATCACAAAGTAGATTCGAGTGCCTTGAGTGCGGGTATACAGAGAACGCAGATATCAACGGAGCTCGTAACATTTTAGCGGCAGGACATGCCGTGTTAGCCTGTGAAGTGAACGGTGCAGTAATGCCGTCAGCAGCAGGAACCAGGCTTCTGAGCGATCAGATAGTCTCCGACTAACGGGAATCCCCCTCCTGAGTCACGAAGTGTGAAGGTGGGGGAGGATGTCAATAGATCATAATAATCAGCAAAAAATTACCCATTCTCGCCGAATAATTGCTGATATTATTCAGCATCGTGACCCACGGCTGTTAGTTATTTGTGGTCCATGTTCTATCCATGACGTAGATGCAGCGCTGGAATATGCCCATCGATTAAAGCAGTTAGCAATAGAACTTGCTGATAGTTTATATATTGTTATGCGAGTTTATTTTGAAAAACCCCGCACCACGGCTGGTTGGAAAGGTTTGATTAGTGACCCGATGATGGATGGTTCTTTTGATATGGAAAAAGGGCTGCATATTGCACGTAAATTACTGTTATCGCTCGTGGATATGGGATTGCCATTAGCCACAGAAGCTCTTGATCCAAATAATCCACAATATTTAGGTGATTTATTTAGTTGGTCCGCTATAGGCGCTAGAACAACTGAATCACAAACACATCGTGAAATGGCTTCTGGACTCTCCATGCCGGTTGGTTTTAAAAATGGTACTGATGGTAATTTAGTTACGGCAATTAATGCAATGAGAGCAGCAGCAATGCCGCATCGCTTTATGGGCATTAATCAATCAGGTCAAGTTTGTTTATTACAAACACAAGGTAACCCTAATGGTCATATCATTTTAAGGGGAGGGCAAAAGCCAAATTATAGTGCGCAAGATATTGCAAATTGTGAAATACAGATGCGCAATGCTAATTTATTACCCTCTTTAATGATTGATTGTAGCCATGGTAATTCGAGAAAAGATTTTCGTCGACAACCGTTGGTGGTGGAATCGATTATTGAGCAAATTACTTCTGGTAATCGGTCAATTACAGGTATGATGCTTGAAAGCCATATTAATGAAGGAAATCAATCTTCCGAACAATTACGTTCTAAAATGAAATATGGTGTTTCTGTTACTGATGCTTGTATTAGTTGGGAAACAACAGACGCAGTATTAAGAAAATTACATACTAAAATTCGCTCGGTACTTAAAGAGCGTATTAAGACCCTAGAAAAGGCAAGCTAATACAAGGTAAATTGATGTCAGCAGAATTATTACAATTACGTCAACAGATTGATGAAATCGACAAATCATTACTCGCATTACTCGCAAAAAGAGAGCAATTAGTGACGGCAGTGGGTGAAGTAAAAAGCCGGCAAGGGTTACCTATCTATGTACCAGAGCGTGAGGCTTCAATGTTAGAAGCGCGTCGCAAAGAAGCGCAAAAAATAGGTATTGCCCCTGATCTGATTGAAGATATTTTACGCCGCATTATGCGTGAATCTTACCAGCATGAAAATAATCAAGGCTTTAAAAAATTAAATGCTGATTTAGGACCTATTATCATTGTGGGTGGCGAAGGTCGGATGGGAAAATTATTTAGTCGATTATTTACCCTCTCTGGCTATGAGGTTTATAGTTTGAACGAAGAAGATTGGGATACAGCCGATAAATTATTGGCTAATGCTGCTGTAGTCATGATTAGTGTCCCAATTCATTCCACGGTAGAAGTTATTCATAGATTGCCCAAGTTGTCTAAAGATACATTATTGATGGATATCTCTTCTATTAAGCAACAACCGCTTGAAGCTATGTTATCAGTGCATAATGGGCCTGTTGTTGGCTTACACCCAATGTTCGGCTCAGATGTTAATAGTATTGCTAAACAGGTAATTATTTATTGTGAAGGGCGAAATCCAGCAGCATACCAATGGCTATTAGAACAATTGACAGTTTGGGGCGCTAGATTACATAAAATTAATGCCACAGAACATGATAAATGTATGGGATTTATTCAGGCGCTTCGTCATTTTACTACTTTTGCTTATGGACAATATTTATCTGAACAAAAAATCGATCTTCAACAATTGTTAGCTCTTTCATCGCCTATATATCGATTAGAGTTAGCAATGGTTGGACGTCTATTTGCTCAGGATCCACAACTTTATGCAGATATCATTATGGCATCTGATGAAAACATTGATTTAATTGTTAAATATTACCAAAGTTTTGGTCATTCTGTGGCATTGCTTAAAGAGCAAGATAAGGCAAAGTTTATTTCCCAATTTGCGAGAATTAGTCAATGGTTTGGTCAGGATGCTAAAAGGTTTATGCAAGAAAGTAATGCATTATTACAACAAGCTAATGACATTAGTCGTTAATTTGCTGTAATTAATACTGTTAAAAAACCGGTTATATAACCGGTTTTTTAGTTAGTAAGGCCAGTAGGTACTAAATTATCAGCTGGGTAGCAGCCGAGAATTTTTATTGAACGTGTTATTGCAGTTAACTTTTCTAATGCATGTTGCATATCTAATGAGCGTAAGTTTGCCTGTACATCAATGTAAAACATCTCTTCCCATGGTTTATTATTAATTGGTCGGGATTCTAACTTACTCATAACAATATTATGCTCTTTCAGTACTAATAATGCATCGACTAAAGCACCAGCATGTTGACTAGTCGCGATCAACAATGTTGTTTTAGCCGGAATTTGCTCGGAAACTTGTACAGCATTGCGCGCGATAACAATAAAACGTGTCATATTATCGGGTTGATTAGCAATATTTTGTTCAAGAATGGTCAAACCATATAATGAACCGCCCATTTCGCTACCCAAAGCAGCCACTTTAGCTGAATTGATTTTAACTACTTTTTGCATGGCACTAGAGCTACTATCGCAATATTTAATTTTCCAATTAGGATATTGTTGTAGAAATTGACTGCATTGTTGAAATGGTTGCGAATGGCTATACACCGTTTCGATATTTTCCAATGGTACTTGAGTTATCGCAAGTAGGCAGTGATTAATGGGTAAACGCATCTCACCTACGATTGAAAGTTGGGTATTTTGCAGCAAATCGTAAACGTCATTAATTGCCCCTGAGCTGGAATTTTCTAAAGGTAAAATACCGTAATCAGCTTGTTTGCTTTCAACTAAAGCAAAGATATCTTGGAATTTATCACAACTTTATTCGATAGATTGACTAAAATGGCGCGCTGAATAGTGGCGTGCTGCAAGATGAGAATAGGATCCCTTGGGCCCTAAAAAAGCAATTCGGGCAGAACCATGAGCTACCGGATTTAAATGTTGCTGAAACACAGCTTGCTGAGTTAACACACAATCTTGGTTGATGATTTGAAAAAGGCGAGTAATATAAAAGCCATCCAGACCGAGTTTCTTTCCCTCAGTTATTAATCTATTTAGTAATTGCTGTTCATGATTTATATTATCAATAGGTTGATGCAGTTTTAATTTAGCCTGAGCGACATGAGTCGCTAAATGATGTCGCTCAGCCAGTAAATTTAATAACAAATGATCAAGTTCGTTTATTTTTTTCTGCATGTTTAATAGATTAGATATACTTTCCATAATTATTTTCTCTGTTGTTTTATTTTTTATTATTGTGTAGCGAATGCGAATAAAAAAACGCTTTTATCAAAATTATCAAGAAGCTAACAAAAATTCAGTAAGTATAAGGATTAAGCTAGGTTATTAATAATTGTTTTAATCAATATGAATTATGAAGCTTATTTTTATGTTAAGCAAAACAAATAAAATAATAAAAAGCGCACTTCTATAAGTACGCTTAGAGAAAAATAAAATGGCACACACTTATGGCTGAATGGCTAGATCTATCTCTTTTGCTATTGGATAAGCACGTCTAGCCTCATTTTTATGTTGACGTTTATTAAGTTGTTTTTCTAGCTTATTTATTAATTCATTGGTTGCAATATAAAAATTACTATGTTTCGCACTAGCAAATAATTTTCCATTTGGTGTATGAATATTGGCATCAACAATAAACCCTTGAGGCTCTTTTGACAGCACAATGTGAGGATTAATTAAAGAAACTCGCCATTTGCTAAGTTTATTCAAACGTTCTTCAATATGGTGACGTATAGCAGGTGTAATTTCTATGCACTTACTTGTTATACTTACTATCATATCGCTACCTCACTTATCATTAAGTTATGGATGTTTTTAGGATAGCGATAATTAATAGAAAAAACGTGATCTCGATCGGTTTTATTTGCTCTCTTACTAAAGTAATGATGGGAGTGTGGATGTATTATCAAAAAAAATGCTTGTTTCTTGCATAAGATACTCGTTTTTTGCATTATTGATGAATTGATCTATTTTATCGGTTTAAAAAATTATTATCTGGCTAAAACTATTTTTTTGTTGATTAACATTAAAAACAGCAAAATAGCTTTGCTGTTTTTAATCAATAAATATTAGTGATTATTATTCCCTTAGGCTGAGTTAGCGGCGATTAATTGTGCAACCTTATTTTTTTCCTGGGTTAAGCCTAACTTATCGTAGGCTATCTCCATATATTTTAGTGCATTGCGTGTTGACTGGGTATCGGGATAATTTTTTAGCATTTGTTCAGTGCGATTAATAACAGCAACATAAGCGCCACGTTTATTATAATATTTAATAATAGCCAGCTCATATTTTGCTAAACGTTCTTTTAGAAAAACTAAACGTTTGCTAGCATCTGTTGCATAAAGGCTATTTGGATAAAAACGAACCAGTTGGCTAAAGTCTCTAAAAGCCACGAGCGCATGTTGAGGATCGCGATCTGAACGATCAATACCAAAAAAATCTTGTAGTGCACTATCGTCTAACGCTTGTGCTGTAAGACCACGCATATACAAAACATAGTCAATATTAGGATGTGTTGGATTAAGGCGAATAAAACGGTCAATAGTTGCTATCGCTAATGGTAGCTCAGCTGATTTATAGTAGGCATAAATCATATCCAGTTGCGCTTGTTGGGCATAAGGGCCAAATGGATAACGATTATCGAGAGTTTCTAATAATTTGATTGCCCCTTTATAATTACCGCTTTGTAGTTTCTCTTGGCTGCTGGTATAGATATCAGTGGGAGAGCTTTCTGGTATAGCATCCTTATTGCTGGAGCATCCGGTAACAAATAAACTCAATGTGGCTGCTGCCAGCAGATATTTTATACGTATAATCACGTGGTTGTTTCCTCTGAATGTGTTTGGGGCGATCTCCATAAAGCCCCCTAACGAAATATGAGTTACAATAGCACATATTTTAATTAAAACGGCACTGCCGTCAAAATGTAAACTTTACTGTAGATAATTTTATGGCTCAACAATTACAACTTCAGGCGCAAATTCTAGAATCGCAACTTGGCCAACGTTTAGACCAAGCTCTAGCTGAATTATTTCCTGATTATTCTCGCTCACGAATAAAAGAGTGGATTTTAGATAATAGAGTGCTGGTAAATGGCAAAATCATAAATAGGCCGAAAGAAAAAGTATTTGGCAGTGAACAAATTGCCATTGATGTACTGATTGAAGAAGATATGCGTTGGCAGCCACAAAATATTCCATTAAATATTATTTATGAAGATGACGAAATTCTGGTTATAAATAAACCTCGTGATTTGGTGGTTCATCCCGGTGCTGGCAATTCAGATGGAACGGTGCTAAATGCTCTTTTGTATCGTTATCCTGAGATTATTAATGTTCCACGAGCAGGGATTGTTCATCGGCTGGATAAAGATACTACCGGATTAATGGTTATTGCAAAAACGATACCTGCTCAGACTCATTTGGTAGAAGCTTTGCAGCGAAGAGAAATTACCCGTGAATATGAAGCGGTAGTAAATGGTCGTATGACCGCTGGGGGAACGGTAGATGAGCCGATTGCTCGTCACCCAACTAAACGAACACATATGGCTATTCACCCAATGGGCAAACCTGCAATTACCCATTATCGGGTAATGGAGCATTTTCGCGCTCATACCAGACTTAGATTGCGGTTAGAATCAGGTAGAACGCATCAAATTCGCGTTCACATGGCGCATATTAATCATCCTTTAGTTGGCGATCCGGTATATGGTGGTCGCCCACGCCCCTTAAAGGGTGTCTCGGAAGAGTTTCGGCAAATTATGAACAATTTTAATCGTCAGGCGCTCCATGCCACAATGTTACGTTTATATCACCCTCTTACTGGTATTGAAATGGAGTGGCACGCAGATATTCCTGCAGATATGGTTATACTAATTAATATACTCAAAGCAGATGCAGTGATGCATAGAGATGAGATGGATTGGTAAATGGATAGCTTAATATATCCGAACTGGCCACAACCTGAAACAGTCATGGCTTGTAGCACAACACGCATTGGTGGTAATAGTTTGCCACCTTATGACAGCCTCAATTTAGGGCTACATGTTGGTGATCAACCGCGATTAGTGACACAAAACCGCAATATCTTAATGAAAATTGCACAACTACCAACCCAGCCTTGTTGGCTTACTCAGGTACATGGCACGCGTATTATCGATTTGGATAAAGAAAAAAAGGGTAATTTGTCAGCGGATGCTGCTTACAGTTGTGAACAAGGACAGGTGTGTGTTGTGATGACAGCAGACTGTTTGCCTGTTTTACTCTGTAACGAACAAGGCACGGAAATTGCTGCCGTACATGCTGGCTGGCGAGGTTTATGTGATGGGATCCTGGAAAAAGCGATAAAACAATTTAAATCACCGGCTTACTCTATTATGGCCTGGCTCGGGCCAGCAATTGGCGCGGAAAAATTTGAAGTAGGTAGTGAAGTGAGAAGTGCTTTTATTGAACATAATGCAGAATTAGCGCAAGGCTTTAAAGCTTTTGCACAGGGTAAGTATCTCGCTGATCTCTACTTGCTAGCGCGTATAAAATTGAACGCAATGGGCGTCCAGCATATTTATGGAGGAACCTATTGTACTATGAGTGAGCCAACGCGTTTTTTTTCTTATCGTCGTGATGGTGTAACGGGACGAATGGCATCATTAATCTGGTTAAAATAAATCTTTAACAATATTAGTTATTATTTTTACATCAACAGTTGATTTTTATCGTAAGTAACTTGAATAATGTGAAATAAAACCTCATTTAATCTGCATAAATGATTGAAATTGTATTTTGGAGGTATTATGCGTTTGGATCGTCTTACCAACAAATTCCAACAAGCACTAGCTGATGCTCAATCGTTAGCAATTGGACAAGATAATCAATTTATTGAACCAGTACATTTACTCGTTGCCTTGTTAGATCAAGAAGGTGGCACTTTACGCCCTTTATTGACATCTATAGGGGTTAATATCAGTCAATTAAGTAACAAATTAAACGATATTCTTAATACCTTACCGCAAGTGCACGGCACTGCGGGTGATATCCAACCCTCAAATGATCTTATTCGGCACTTAAATTTGTGTGATAAGTTAGCACAACAGCGCGGTGATACGTTTATTTCCTCAGAGTTATTTCTTCTGGCAATTTTTGATGCCAAAACCTCCCTGGCAGATACCCTTAAAACGATGGGAGCCAATAAAGCAAATATAGAAAAGGCGATAGAACAAATGCGTGGTGGTGAAAATGTTAATGATCAAAGTGCTGAAGAGCAGCGTCAAGCACTAAAAAAATACACAATTGATTTAACTGAAAGAGCTGAACAAGGCAAACTCGATCCTGTTATTGGACGTGATGAAGAGATCCGCCGAACAATCCAAGTTCTTCAGCGCCGAACAAAAAACAATCCGGTTTTAATTGGTGAACCAGGAGTTGGTAAAACCGCGATTGTCGAAGGTCTCGCTCAACGCATTGTTAATGGTGAAGTCCCCGAAGGATTAAAAAATAAACGTGTTCTCTCCTTAGATATGGGTGCTTTGCTGGCTGGCGCAAAATATCGCGGCGAATTTGAAGAGCGCTTAAAGGCGGTTTTGAATGATCTGGCCAAGCAAGAAGGAAATGTGATTCTGTTTATCGATGAGTTGCACACTATGGTTGGTGCGGGTAAAGCTGAAGGTGCGATGGACGCCGGTAATATGTTAAAACCAGCACTAGCACGAGGAGAATTACATTGCGTCGGTGCAACCACACTTGATGAATATCGTCAGTATATTGAAAAGGATGCAGCATTAGAGCGTCGTTTCCAAAAAGTTTATGTTGCTGAACCTACTGTTGAGGACACCATAGCAATATTAAGGGGACTAAAAGAACGTTATGAACTGCATCATCATGTACAGATAACTGACCCTGCTATTGTTGCTGCTGCCAGTTTATCAAATCGTTATATTTCGGATCGTATGCTACCTGATAAAGCCATAGATTTAATTGATGAAGCAGGTGCTAGCTTACGGATGCAGATGGACTCTAAACCGGAAGCCCTTGATCGCTTAGAACGCCGGGTTATACAATTAAAACTTGAACAACAAGCACTAAAAAAAGAATCTGATGAAGCCAGTAAAAAGCGGCTTAAAATGTTAGAAGAAGAACTGACAGAAAAAGAACGAGAATATTCAGAGCTAGAAGAAGAGTGGAAAGCAGAAAAAGCAGAGCTTACCGGGACACAGCATATAAAAGCAGAGTTAGAAAACGCACGTATAAGTTTGGAGCAGGCTCGGCGCAGTGGTGATTTAGCTAAAATGTCAGAATTGCAATATGGTAAAATTCCTGAATTAGAAAAACAACTTGCAGCTGCCACTAAAGCAGAAAGCAACACCATGAAGTTATTGCGTAATAAAGTGACTGATGCTGAGATTGCTGAAATATTAGCTCGCTGGACAGGCATTCCTGTTTCCAGAATGTTAGAAAGTGAACGTGAAAAGTTTCTTCATATGGAACAGGATCTGCATAAGCGTGTCATTGGTCAGAATGAAGCTGTTGACGCAGTATCTAATGCCATTCGGCGTAGTCGTGCTGGTTTATCAGATCCAAATCGACCTATTGGTTCATTCTTATTTTTAGGTCCTACTGGTGTGGGTAAAACTGAGCTATGTAAGGCACTGGCAAATTTTTTATTTGATAGTGATGATGCGATGGTGCGCATTGATATGTCCGAATTTATGGAAAAACATACTGTGTCCAGACTTGTTGGTGCACCTCCAGGTTATGTAGGATATGAAGAAGGTGGTTATTTAACCGAGGCCATCAGACGCCGCCCCTATTCTGTTATTTTGCTTGATGAAATTGAAAAAGCGCATCCCGATGTTTTCAATATTTTATTGCAAGTTTTGGATGATGGACGCTTAACTGATGGGCAGGGAAGAACCGTCGATTTTCGTAATACGGTTGTCATTATGACATCAAACTTAGGTTCTGATTTGATCCAAGAGCGTTTTGGGAGTCTGGGCTACAACGAAATGAAAGAGATTGTCATGGAAGTTGTTAGCCGTAGTTTCCGACCTGAATTTATTAACCGTATTGATGAAGTTGTGGTATTTCATCCACTTAATAAAGAGCAAATTACAGACATTGCACAGATCCAACTATCTCGCTTATATAAACGTATGGAAGAGCAAGGCTATAAAGTAAAAATAACGCCAGCAGCGTTAGAAAAATTGGGTGAAGCGGGCTTTGACCCGGTATTTGGTGCACGTCCTTTGAAACGTGCGATCCAACAAGAGATAGAAAATCCATTGGCTGAACAGATGTTATCAGGCAAGTTAGTGCCCGGCAAACAAGTAACTTTAGATATTAAAAAAGGTGTTATTGTTGCTAAGCAATAAATAAAATTAAATTGTTAATCCTATTTGAAGAGGCAATATTTGCCTCTTCAATCTATTATAGCTATTCAATAACCTTGATTAAAAAACATTATTAGCTTAAGTGATCAACAACTAGCTTTGATACTATCAACTTAAAGCTAGCACAATAAATGAGCACTTAAACAGAAAAAATGCAAATAATAGTTGTTAGTTTCAGAAAACCTCCTATAATGCCCTTCCTGTTATCGCGACTTATTCATCAACGAGTGAATAAAAGTATAACGAGAATTAAGGTGAAAAGCGTAATATACGCCACCTCGCGACCTGGGTCGCACGCTCTTTAACAATTAATCAGACAATCTGTGTGGGCACTCGCAAGACATCATCAAAAACTATTTGAAGATTAAGTCTTGAAGAGTGACAAAACAGTTAATTCATATATGAACTAATAAGCAGTAACGTGATTTTGGGCCACAGCGAAGGCGTTAAAACGTCGACAAAGTGGCAAAAAGAAGCGTTACGGCCAGTAAAACATTCTTTGAGCATCAAACTTTTAATTGAAGAGTTTGATCATGGCTCAGATTGAACGCTGGCGGCAGGCCTAACACATGCAAGTCGAGCGGCAGCGGGAGAAAGCTTGCTTTCTTGCCGGCGAGCGGCGGACGGGTGAGTAAGGTATGGGGATCTGGCCGAAGGCGGGGGATAACCACTGGAAACGGTGGCTAATACCGCATAATCTCTAAGGAGCAAAGTGGGGGACCATTAGGCCTCACACCTTCGGATGAACCCATATGAGATTAGCTAGTAGGTGGGGTAAAGGCTCACCTAGGCGACGATCTCTAGCTGGTCTGAGAGGATGATCAGCCACACTGGGACTGAGACACGGCCCAGACTCCTACGGGAGGCAGCAGTGGGGAATATTGCACAATGGGCGCAAGCCTGATGCAGCCATGCCGCGTGTATGAAGAAGGCCTTCGGGTTGTAAAGTACTTTCAGTCGTGAGGAAGGTGTTAAGGTTAATATTCTTAGCAATTGACGTTAGCGACAGAAGAAGCACCGGCTAACTCCGTGCCAGCAGCCGCGGTAATACGGAGGGTGCGAGCGTTAATCGGAATTACTGGGCGTAAAGGGCACGCAGGCGGTTAATTAAGTTGGATGTGAAATCCCCGGGCTTAACCTGGGAATGGCATTCAAGACTGGTTAGCTAGAGTCTTGTAGAGGGGGGTAGAATTCCATGTGTAGCGGTGAAATGCGTAGAGATGTGGAGGAATACCGGTGGCGAAGGCGGCCCCCTGGACAGAGACTGACGCTCATGTGCGAAAGCGTGGGGAGCAAACAGGATTAGATACCCTGGTAGTCCACGCTGTAAACGATGTCGATTTGGAGGTTGTGGTCATGAATTGTGGCCTCCGGAGCTAACGCGTTAAATCGACCGCCTGGGGAGTACGGTCGCAAGGTTAAAACTCAAATGAATTGACGGGGGCCCGCACAAGCGGTGGAGCATGTGGTTTAATTCGATGCAACGCGAAGAACCTTACCTACTCTTGACATCCAGCGAAGCCTTTAGAGATAAAGGCGTGCCTTCGGGAGCGCTGAGACAGGTGCTGCATGGCTGTCGTCAGCTCGTGTTGTGAAATGTTGGGTTAAGTCCCGCAACGAGCGCAACCCTTATCCTTTGTTGCCATCGATTAGGTCGGGAACTCAAAGGAGACTGCCGGTGATAAACCGGAGGAAGGTGGGGACGACGTCAAGTCATCATGGCCCTTACGAGTAGGGCTACACACGTGCTACAATGGCGTATACAGAGAGAGGCGAGCCTGCGAGGGGAAGCGGAACTCAGAAAGTACGTCGAAGTCCGGATTGGAGTCTGCAACTCGACTCCATGAAGTCGGAATCGCTAGTAATCGCGGATCAGCATGTCGCGGTGAATACGTTCCCGGGCCTTGTACACACCGCCCGTCACACCATGGGAGTGGGTTGCAAAAGAAGTAGGTAGCTTAACCTTCGGGATGGCGCTTACCACTTTGTGATTCATGACTGGGGTGAAGTCGTAACAAGGTAACCGTAGGGGAACCTGCGGTTGGATCACCTCCTTACCGAGATAGATGGAATGTGAGTGTTCACACAGATTGTCTGATGAAGATGAGAGTAAAGCCAATCTAAGATTGACTGAAGACCTTGTAGTCCCCTTCGTCTAGAGGCCTAGGACATCGCCCTTTCACGGCGGTAACAGGGTTCGAATCCCTAGGGGACGCCACTTCGGTGATTAGAAAGGCCGCGCATGAACCGATGTGTGAAGCCGGTGCTTTACTTGATAATGATTAAGCCAATTCAACGAGTTGGTTTAACAATTATGCTCTTTAACAATCTGGAACAAGCTAAAAATTGAAACACACATTATTGAGAAAATAATGTGGAGAACTCTCAATACTCCAACGTGAAGTGTCATCACAGTCAGGAAGGCAGGCGTTATGAGCGAGCAGTCAGGAATTCGAGGCGGCCAGCGCGCAGCAAGCGCAGCGTACAAAAGTACGTGAGCATTGCGAGCACTACCCAACAAAGAATTACTGTACGCGCAGCCATAACCTATCAGAATGATAGTGAAATAAAGACACCTTCGGGTTGTGAGGTTAAGCGAATGAAGCGTACACGGTGGATGCCTAGGCAGTCAGAGGCGATGAAGGACGTGCTAATCTGCGAAAAGCGTCGGTAAGCTGATATGAAGCGTTATAGCCGGCGATGTCCGAATGGGGAAACCCAGTGCATTAATGCACTATCGTTTGATGAATACATAGTCAAACGAGGCGAACCGGGGAACTGGAAACATCTCAGTACCCCGAGGAAAAGAAATCAACCGAGATTCCCCAGTAGCGGCGAGCGAACGGGGAGCAGCCCAGAGTCAGCATCGATATTAGCATCAGGAGAAGGGTCTGGAAAGGCGCGCAATAAAGGGTGATAGCCCTGTATCCGAAGATGTTAGTATGGTGAGCTCGAAGAGTAGGGCGGGACACGTGTTATCCTGTCTGAATATGGGGGGACCATCCTCCAAGGCTAAATACTCCTGACTGACCGATAGTGAACCAGTACCGTGAGGGAAAGGCGAAAAGAACCCCGGCGAGGGGAGTGAAAAAGAACCTGAAACCGTGTACGTACAAGCAGTGGGAGCCCCATCACTCAAGTGCCTCGGCAGTTGGGTGATGGCATACCATCACAATAACAGCGCAGGCTTTGCCAACAAGGTTGTTCGGTTTTTTCAAGCCGCAGCGCAGTGTACCTAAAAGTACACGAGCAGCGGAAGTTAAAAAAGCGGACAAGATTGGCCGCAAAGACAAGCGGGACATTTGAGGATGGGGTGACTGCGTACCTTTTGTATAATGGGTCAGCGACTTATATTCTGTAGCAAGGTTAACCGCATAGGGGAGCCGTAGGGAAACCGAGTCTTAACTGGGCGTCAAGTTGCAGGGTATAGACCCGAAACCCGGTGATCTAGCCATGGGCAGGTTGAAGGTTGGGTAACACTAACTGGAGGACCGAACCGACTAATGTTGAAAAATTAGCGGATGACTTGTGGCTGGGGGTGAAAGGCCAATCAAACCGGGAGATAGCTGGTTCTCCCCGAAAGCTATTTAGGTAGCGCCTCGTGAACTCATCTTCGGGGGTAGAGCACTGTTTCGGCTAGGGGGTCATCCCGACTTACCAACCCGATGCAAACTCCGAATACCGAAGAATGTAATCACGGGAGACACACGGCGGGTGCTAACGTCCGTCGTGAAGAGGGAAACAACCCAGACCGCCAGCTAAGGTCCCAAAGTCATGGTTAAGTGGGAAACGAAGTGGGAAGGCTTAGACAGCCAGGATGTTGGCTTAGAAGCAGCCATCATTTAAAGAAAGCGTAATAGCTCACTGGTCGAGTCGGCCTGCGCGGAAGATGTAACGGGGCTAAACCATGCACCGAAGCTGCGGCAGCGACAGCAATGTTGTTGGGTAGGGGAGCGTTCTGTAAGCCGTCGAAGGTGGACTGAGAGGTCTGCTGGAGGTATCAGAAGTGCGAATGCTGACATAAGTAACGATAAAGCGGGTGAAAAACCCGCTCGCCGAAAGACCAAGGGTTCCTGTCCAACGTTAATCGGGGCAGGGTAAGTCGACCCCTAAGGCGAGGCTGAAAAGCGTAGTCGATGGGAAACGGGTTAATATTCCCGTACTAAGGGTGACTGCGAAGGGGACGGAGAAGGCTAGGCTATCCGGGCGACGGTTGTCCCGGTTTAAGCGTGTAGGTGGGTTATGCCGGCAAATCCGCATGACCAAGACACTGAGGCGTGATGACGAGCCACTAAGGTGGTGAAGTAGTTGATGCCCGGCTTCCAGGAAAAGCCTCTAAGCGATAGGTAACCATTAATCGTACCCCAAACCGACACAGGTGGTTAGGTAGAGAATACTCAGGCGCTTGAGAGAACTCGGGTGAAGGAACTAGGCAAAATGGTGCCGTAACTTCGGGAGAAGGCACGCTGGCGTTAGGTGAAGTGGTTCGCCCATGGAGCTGAAGCCAGTCGCAGATACCAGCTGGCTGCAACTGTTTATTAAAAACACAGCACTGTGCAAACACGAAAGTGGACGTATACGGTGTGACGCCTGCCCGGTGCTGGAAGGTTAATTGATGGGGTAAGCCGTAAGGCGAAGCTCTTGATCGAAGCCCCAGTAAACGGCGGCCGTAACTATAACGGTCCTAAGGTAGCGAAATTCCTTGTCGGGTAAGTTCCGACCTGCACGAATGGCGTAATGATGGCCAGGCTGTCTCCACCCGAGACTCAGTGAAATTGAACTCGCTGTGAAGATGCAGTGTACCCGCGGCAAGACGGAAAGACCCCGTGAACCTTTACTATAGCTTGACACTGAACATTGAGCCTTGATGTGTAGGATAGGTGGGAGGCTTTGAAGTGTGGACGCCAGTTCGCATGGAGCCGACGTTGAAATACCACCCTTTAATGTTTGATGTTCTAACTTGGGCCCGTAATCCGGGCTGAGGACAGTGTCTGGTGGGTAGTTTGACTGGGGCGGTCTCCTCCCAAAGAGTAACGGAGGAGCACGAAGGTTGGCTAATCACGGTCGGACATCGTGAGGTTAGTGCAAAGGCATAAGCCAGCTTGACTGCGAGCGTGACGGCGCGAGCAGGTACGAAAGTAGGTCTTAGTGATCCGGTGGTTCTGAATGGAAGGGCCATCGCTCAACGGATAAAAGGTACTCCGGGGATAACAGGCTGATACCGCCCAAGAGTTCATATCGACGGCGGTGTTTGGCACCTCGATGTCGGCTCATCACATCCTGGGGCTGAAGTAGGTCCCAAGGGTATGGCTGTTCGCCATTTAAAGTGGTACGCGAGCTGGGTTTAGAACGTCGTGAGACAGTTCGGTCCCTATCTGTCGTGGGCGAAGGAAGATTGAGGGGCTGCTCCTAGTACGAGAGGACCGGAGTGGACGCACCACTGGTGTACAGGTTGTCATGCCAATGGCATCGCCTGGTAGCTAAGTGCGGAAGAGATAACCGCTGAAAGCATCTAAGCGGGAAACTTGCCTCAAGATGAGTCTTCCCTGACAGTAATGTCCTATAAGGGGTGTTCGAGACGAGGACGTAGATAGGCTGGGTGTGTAAGCGTAGCGATACGTTGAGCTAACCAGTACTAATGACCCGAGAGGCTTAACCTGACAACACCGAAGGTGTTTTGAGAAGAGAGAAGAGATTTTAGCTTGTTCAGAGATTGGTGCCTGTAAGCGGTTACGGCGCTAGAAGTCAACGGGCGAGATGGCCTGCGCATAGCGAGAGGCAGCCGAGATGAGCGCCCGAGGCAGTAGCGTAACGAAACAGGATAGCGAAAAAAGAATTTGTCTGGCGGTAATAGCGCGGTGGTGCCACCTGATCCCATGCCGAACTCAGAAGTGAAATGCCGTAGCGCCGATGGTAGTGTGGGGTCTCCCCATGTGAGAGTAGGGAGCTGCCAGACGTTAATTATGTTTAAAAAGCCACCTAAGGGTGGCTTTTTGACGTTTTATCTACTGATAATATTTTGATTTTAGATATAAAAAATAAAATCATATTTAGCGGTAGGAAATTGAGCTAGCCTATTAGAGAATGCGACGTATTAACCTATCTACGCGGATCCTGCGTAAACGGCGAATAAGTTTTTTAATTTTTACTGGATAGCGTTGGATATTTTCAAGCTCTTGATAATGTTTCACAATATGAGTATTTGTTGTGATACATTTTAATTCTTTGTTTTTTTGCTGTAGTAGAACTTTTTGGGGATCATGAATTAAAATTGCATTTTCCAAATCCAGTCCCCATGCACGTGGATTGAGATTATTGCCAGTAAGTAATTGCCAATTATTATCTATCCAAATTCCTTTTAAATGATAGCTATTGTCCCCGTCTTTCCATAATCTGATGGTTAATTGTTGGCTATCTACAAAGTGTTGTAACCGACAGATAAATCGACGTAGATTAATTTCATATAAATATGGTAATGCACTGATAATTTTGAAAGGTTTTTCTGGTGGAATATAAAAATCATTAGCCGTTTTATCGCCAATGATAATTTCAATATGTTTGCCATCACGTAATAATTTACTAATTATACGCGTTAAAATAGTAGGTAAATTAAAATAGGGGGTACAGATAGTCATTTTTTTTTCTGTACTGTTCATTAAATGCATAATAACTTTATTTAATTCATTTTTTTTGCCTAAACCGATTAATGGAGTTACTGCTAACTCTTCATTGGTGGCATTATTGTGCCATTGATAGTGACAACTTTTTAAACTATGACGAAATTGTTTAATCAAACTTTTAATTTGAGT
This sequence comes from Arsenophonus apicola, assembly GCF_020268605.1. Lineage (NCBI taxonomy): Bacteria > Pseudomonadati > Pseudomonadota > Gammaproteobacteria > Enterobacterales > Morganellaceae > Arsenophonus > Arsenophonus apicola. The sequence goes on along the minus strand of NZ_CP084222.1, from coordinate 2,318,628 downwards.
ATTTCGCGGGCGATGTGCTTGATCTAGACGCTGAATGGCGGGTGAAGATAGCAAGCTTTGGTCGATAAAACTTTTCATTGTCGCTGCTAATTGGGCATTATCTAATATATGATAACGATCGTAGCGATAACGTTGATGTTGTTGCAGATAGACATCATTAATACTGGCACCACTATAAATAACGGTATCATCGAAGATGAAGCCTTTTAGATGTAAAACACCTAGTGCTTCACGTGTATTGACAGGGATACCAAAAATAGCAATATTCACTCCTGGATGAGCCAGCGCCATTTGATAATACCAATCAGCATTAGTTGCGCTGGCATCTGCACCAATGCGACCACGTTGCGCTCGATGCCAGTCAACCATTATTTTGATATCTAATTCAGGTCGCGCCCTTTTTGCTTGGTAAAGCGCATTTAATATGTCGCGTCCAGCATCATCATGTTCGAAATAGAGTGCAGTAATATAAATATACCGTTGAGCGTTGGCAATTTTGTCTAACAGGGCTTTACGGAAACTTTCTGTTTGGTAAAGCGTGACAACGCCAGTGGCAGACTGAGGTAATTTTGCTAATTGCTCAAGATATTGTTGATGCTTTGCTTTTTTTAATTTGGACAACATCACAGTGTAAATTTTCTCTTTTTTATTAAGGGAGTAGATTATATACTCTTGTTTAGGTTTATTGAAAATTAGTGATTCATGATACCATTAGTTTAATTTTTTGTATCTATTAATCCCAGCTATGTTGAGCGATTGTTCAGTCATTATTTACTACATTATTAGGCCTATATAGTTATAAGATTATTTTCTTTATAGTGCTAAATCTAGGTTGACAATACTATCTTCAAATTGAAGATCGAGATTAAAACCTAATTTTTGTGCTAGTTGTAGCATTTTTTTATTTTCAGGCATGGTAATTGCGGTAAGTCGCTGAGTACCTCGGCTACGGCTATATCTGATAATTTTATCCATTAGTTGATATCCAAGTGTATTACCTTTCATATCAGAACGGACTAAAACGGCAAATTCTGCTTGCTGATTGTCAGGATCCTCTACTACGCGAACTACGCCAATGATCTCGGAATTTTTTTTAATCGCAATAAAAGCCATTTCGCGGTCATAGTCGATTTGGGTCATATTTGCTAAGTCATCAGGGGTAAATTCGCTAATTTCACTAAAATAACGATAATAAAGATCTTCTTTGGTTACCTGAGTAATAAAATCTTTAAGTAGATGTTCATCTTCCGGTAGGATAGGTCTAAGTAGACACTTTATGCCATTTTTAAGAGAAATAATTTCTTCTAATTCATTAGGATAAGGTCTAATTGCTAATCTTGCCTTAGGATCACCAACAATAGGGCAGAGTTCCATTGCAACATCCAGTAAAGTGAATTCATCCTCAAAAGCCAGCAGGGGATGAATATTTAGTCGTACAATCTGCGGACAATCTATCAGTAAGTTTGAAACACGGACGAGTAATTGGCAAAGACCATCAATATTTAGTTGATGGGATGAATTTGTTGATTTTATTTTTTGATTTTTAATTGCTTGAATAACTAGATATCTGGCTAATGTCATGTTGAGAGGGGGGAGCGCTACCGCAGCATGGGTTTCTGGCTGCCATTCAATATCACCATCACCTAATAAGATCAAAGGACCAAAAATGGGATCTTGTTCAATTGCTATTTTTAACTCGAGAGAACCTGCTTTATTTGCCATACTTTGTACTAATAGGCCTTGAATCATGGCGTTAGGGAAGTGTTGAGCGGCGCGATCAAAAATTCCCTGGCTAGCATCTGCCACTTCTTTGGCATTGCGTAAATAAAGCATAACGCCTTGAATATCAGATTTGTGAGGAATATCTGCCGAGCGTAATTTTAAAGCAACCGGATAGCCAATTTTTTCAGCGATAGCGATTGCCTGATCACTATTATGGGCTATCCATGTGGGTAATATTTTTAAGCCATAGGCGCGTAAAATAGGTTCCACCTCATGCGTATCAAGCTGGGTTATCCCTTTTTTTAATGCTTTTTGAATTAATGCATGGGCTTTTGTTGTGTTAGCGGTTAATCCAATAGGTAATGCCGGTGTTTCTGTCAATTGTTTTTGGTTACGGCGATATTCTACCATATGCATATAAGCAGTAATGGCGCCTTCCGGTGTTCGATAAGTTGGAATACTCGTTTCACTAAAACGTTTACGGGCATCTTGGGATGAATATTCGCCACACCAGTTAGTTAATATAGTTAACCATTTACCGCGGGGATGTGATTGAATGGTGTGAATGATCCTCTCAGCGGTAAATAAACTGGGGGCAATAGTACTAGGCGAATGAATAAGTAATATAGCATCATGATCCTGGCTATCTAACATAATATTAAGGATTTTGATGTAGCATTCTATGGTTGCATCATCACCGATATTAATTGGATTTTGATTTGAGTGAAGATTGGGAAAAATGGCTTGAATTTTTTGTTGCGTATTAGTATTCAGTTTTGCCAGCTTTCCTTTGCGCCGAAAAAGCTCATCGAGGGCCATTGCGGCGGGCCCGTTACCATTACTAATAATAGAGAGCCTGTCCCCCTTTAAAGGAGACATGTGACTTAATGTTTCTACTGCGGAAAACATTTCATGGGTATCTTGCACTCGAAGTAATCCCGCTCGTTGAATAGCTGCGTCATAAGCAGCATCAAAGCTTTGGACTTCACCTAGTAAATATTGTGCTTGTTGAGTACGTCCGCTTTTAACAACTAGAATCGGTTTATTACGTGATGCACTGCGAGCAGCTGAAAGGAATCTTCGCGCCTGCTGAATATGTTCTATATAAAGTAATATGGCGCTGGTTTTATTATCTCTAGCCAGAAAATCAAGTAGATCATCGATATCAATATCCAAACTATTTCCCAGCGCAATAAAGTAAGAAAAGCCAATTTTACGCTGTTGTGCCCAGTCCAGAATAATATTTGAAACTGCAGCAGATTGAGAAATAAAAGCTAGTTTGCCTTTTAAGATTGGAATTGGTGAAAAGCTGGCGTTTAGTTGTTGCCAGGGGGCTAGGATCCCCAAACTATTGGGCCCCAATAATCTTATATTGTACTGCTGTGTTAATGCTTTAAGTTTCACAAACTGAGAAGGTGGCGACGAGAGGATAATGGCCGCTTTACAACCCATTTTACCCAGTTGTTTTAGACAAGCTAAATTTCTATCTGAATTTGTGCAGATAACCGCTAAATCTGGTGAAAATGGTAATTTATCAATTGTAGGATAGGTGAGTATTCCCATTACCGCATTTTTATTTGGTGTAACCGGCAGGATCGGGCCTGTAAAGCCACTAGAAAGTAGATTCTTGATAATCACAGATCCTGCTCGTTCTGGTTTTTCTGAGGCACCAATAACTGCAATGGATTTAGGTCGCAATAATGCGTCGAGTCCACGCTGGCTCATAGATATTTACCTTGTCATGGGTATTGTCTATCAATGTAGCTGATATTTTCGCATTTTTCTGTGATTTTTGCCGCCAGAGGACAAAGTTTGTTGGTCAGATACTATTTATAAAAAATAAATTATGAAATCATAATTTCATAATTATTAGTTTCTTATGAATATTTTTTTCATTCTTTAATGGTTGTTATTTTAATATCACACAGATTCACACGATAAAGATTAAGTGGTGTTAAAAAAATTAGCTTGCTTTTGAGAGCGGAATTTAAAAGTAAAAAAATATAAAAGTTTATTATTTTAAAAAGTAAAGAATATTATGTTGTTTTTTGTTAAATAAAAAATAATTTCATCATATTACTGGTGGTAATTATTACTCTAAAAAGAAATTAATAAAACGGTGTTTTGAGCGATACGGTATTGGCAATAATGGAGAATTCAACATCATAGAGGTAAACATGTTTAAGATCTTTAAAAACGAAAATATTTTAATTTCCCCCATAGAGCCCGACCTTATTAGCGAAGAACAGCCTAAAGTAAAAAAGGACTTGGCAATTTTAAGCGAAAAATTAACTTTAGATAGTGGTTTAGGTGATAGGCAAGATTTGCAAAATAAAAAATTAGCTAGCTTACTGGAGAAATTACAAATCAGAGAAGCGGGTGATTGCTTTGAGTTAGTTGAAATTGATTTGACGGGTATGGAATTACCCGCAGAGATTGATCTTAGTAACGTTAATTTAATGCACAGTAAATTAGTGGCGGTTAAGATGATTAATGCTGATTTACAACATAGTAATTTGTCTAGCGCGGATTTGAGCAAAATAGATTTAAGGAATGCCAAATTAAATAATGCCATTTTGAAGTGGACGATTTTAACAGATGCGAATATCGCTAATGCGGATTTGCAAGACATAGATCTCATGAATGCTAATTTAAAATATTGCAATTTGGCAATGGCTAATTTGAGCAGAGCTCATCTACAGTATGCTGATTTAATGAGAGCTAAGTTGAAGGGAGCAAATTTATCGCAAGCATTTTTATTGTGTAGCATTATGCAACGTGCTGATTTAACTGCCGCAAATATGTTAAATGCTGAGATGTCCAATACAGATTTAACGGAGGCTAATTTGACTAACGCTAATTTAGAACAGGCCAGGGGGGTAAGTTCAATATTAACTAATGCTAAATTAATAGGTGCAGACTTAACGCGAGCTCATTTTCGTAGCGCTAAGATGCAAAATGTAGATTTTACCAATGCCAGTTTAATTAAGACCGATTTATGTGGCGCAGATTTAACTAATGCAAATCTCACGGATGCAAATTTAAAAAATGCTAATCTAACCAATGTTAAACTCACTAACAGCAATTTAAGTGGTGCGACAATATCTTTGCAATCGTTTATTAACTTAGATCTCCAGTCGATTATTTTGCATAAAGCCATTAATTTATCGATTGAGTAAAAGTGGGAACAAAATAGCCTTGATCGATATTTAAATCATATAAATAATCGAGAGACTAATAGTGTTTTAACCCAGATTGCCAGCATTGATAAAATGCCCGATGTGGCAAAAATAGATATGATAAAACAAATTATTGCATCATTAACAAATCAGCGAGTTGACACGTCCGCTGTCGCAGCATCATTAATCGATATTTTAGCTGAACCACCCTTTTATGCTGATACTGAAATTTCAAATTGGCTAAAAAGTGTTTGTGCTAGCTATATTGAAAAATTTAATGATTGGCCGATGCCATTACAAAAAGAATCGGTTATTAATTTGATGATTGATACTTTCCAACATTATCCTGATTTACTTTTTAGCGGTAATTCAGCCTTTATACAGACTATTTCTCAAGCTATATATAAAGTTGATTCAGCGCAATTAAAAGAAAAAGCGATCGCTATTTATGAGCATTACCTAAAAAGTAGCCAAATCCAACCTTATGTCCAGTTGGATGATTTTGGCTGTTATGGTGATAATAAAACTGATTGGTCAGACAAAAATGCGGCAAACTATATTCTATTTTCTCCTAACGAACAGGGTTATGCCATGATGTTGTCGCAAAATGTACTAACTGGAATGTTAATGCCAAATCTAACAGGCAAAGATCAAGTATTAAACCAATTTTTTCTTTACCAGCAACAAAATAATTTAAATCAAGCTGATTATCAATTAGAGGATATTTTAAAAAATAAATTTCCAATATTTTATAGCGGATATCAATCTCTGCTTCGAATAAATACTTTTAACCGTTTGCTTGATTTATTAGACTTAGATGAAAAATTGTATGACTTATTTATTGCAGTAACAAAAAAAGCTATTTCAACAGAGAAATTAGTTAACCCAGAAGAACAAATTCAATTAGAAAAGCTATTAACTAATAAAGCCTATCAGGTTCTCACGCCAATTAATTATCAATTAACAGAAAAATTTTATCAGGATATTCTCAATACTTATAAATTAAATGAAGCAACCGATAAGGAAAAAGCAGAAAAAATATTTAGCTTATCAGCGGTATTTGTCAAATATACTTCTAGTGCTATTTTGGGTACTGAAACCGAATCACCTAATGCTTTAAGATATTTTTCCTGTGCGATGTTGAATAAAGCTTATGAAATTTGCCCGTCTATTTTTGATTCCGAACAACAAGTTACCGAGTGGAAAAGTCGATTGCTTGGCTTAGAAAAAAGTTTTATTGTACTTCGCTATTGTTCAGTGAAATGATAGATCACGCAAGGAAACAATTTCCTAATCAATTAGCAACAGTATTGCCGCCTGATTGGTATTAAACATTAATCTAAATTTTATCGAGATGATTTTTTAGCTTTATCGTTGACGAGGTTATATATTATTTTGAGTGTCTATTAGCAAATAATAGCGAGTTCTCTGACTTAGGTTAACAGCGGTTTTCATATTGCCATTTTACCCATCAACATTTGATTTGAATGGTTTACAATCAATGGTATGTTGTAAAACTAAAACTTAGCATGATATCTATAACATACAGGCCCAATGATAGCTAATGATAAGAATTAATACTCAGAGAACTCACCGTGATATATGAACATATTAAGCTAACTTTTCCATACGGAAAATATGTCCTGTACTGTAATTAGTGCCATCTATTGCGCCGGCTAATAGTGCACCGCCTAAATTCATTATTGTACCAACAGGATCACCAATTTTTGCCCAGCCTACCGATGATCTGGCAAAGGCTGAGGTATTAGACCTAAAACCATTTTCAACCTCAGAGCTATCCTGTGCATACTGCCGAGCTTTCCAACTGGGTATATCTACCCCGTAAGTTCCCATACTACCGTTTATATTGTATATTGCTTGACCAAACGGTTGATGGCAATTCTGAGTCTGTTCTGAAAGCAGTTGTCGAGTTTGGCTCAATTGCTCAGGAGCGACTTGGTTTGGAAATAGTGCTTGATTAACACCAACAACTAAATCATTAAGTATCTTCATTTTTCCCCCTAGTTAAGTATTTAAAGGTTGAGCCTAAAATTAGTTATGTGTATTTAAATTTTTTGCTAAAAACTTACTCATCATGCTTAAGTAATGGCAATTGGTTGCTTTTTTTGTAACAAATAAGTTCATGATGACAAATTGATTATGCTATGATTTCTAGCATTAATTCAGAAAATTGAACAAACTCATCAAACCGGCCGATTAAGTTTTTTTCAGAAAAAACCATATCAGTAAATCCTTGCCAAATAACTAACTGTCTATCATCACTTATTGCTAATACGGGTTGATAGAGTTGATGATTTATTAAATTAAATTTCATCAACTCAAGAATTTTTTCTTGATTGAGAGTTTGTAATACAGTGCATAAAACCAATCTACCCACCGGGTACTCAATTAATCTAACAGAAAATTTTCCATCGACTCTGATGGAAAAATCAATTTGATTAAAATTTATTGGTAATTGCAGTCCAATATTTTCATACAGTAATGTTAATTGAGTCGCAAATTCATCTCTCATGTGTTTATCCCTTGCGAATAATACAAATTAGATGGTTTAATTATTAAATGAATAGAATTTAATCATGATCAGGTATAGACCTGAAATATTTTATGTTTTGTCAAAATACACATTGGTAGCTAAAAATAAGGTAAACCTAAAGGGGAGCAAATAATTAAATAAGCCTGATTTAAAAAAAACAACGCTGTTATAAAAAATAATATTTTTGACTAAGGCCGACGTTGAATGAAAAACACTATGACTATGTTTGCTTTTAGAACTTAGCGAGCAGTAAAACACTTTTGTAAGAGTAGAGATACAGCCTATACAAGCTACACTATAGCAACTTATCAATAGATAAGGCCAAAGCAGGGAAATGTCTTTTATGCTTTAGTTGGCTGAAAATCTTTCCATAGCAGCAAAATTTAATCTTTCTGAATTAATTCGTCAGCTTTCTATTTTTAGCGTTAATAATAAAGTATAAAAAGTCAGTAGCGTTTGATCCTAACATCATGTAATCTGCCTGGCATAACGTGGCTGGAGGCACTCATGAATGATTCATATAGCGGTAAAAACGGTAAAGTAAAAGTGATGTATGTTCGTAATAACGACAGCAACACCACCAATGATCGACGAAAGAATAAACATCTTTCCACTAAAAATAAGAAATCGTCATCACGCCGTAATGATCGTAATAATGAACGTTTAACGGATGATCCCTGGAAAGCGATTTCTCAACGCCGAGATCCTGTTACTAGCCATAGTGGTATTAGTGGTAAAAGTCTACTTGATCCAGAACAAATTCGTCGCCAGCGTTTAGAAGAGACACGTATCTATGGTGAGCATGCCTGTCAAGCGATGTTTAAACATCGTCCGGAGGCAATTGTTCGCGCCTGGTTTGTTCAGTCTATTACTCCTCATTTCCGTGATGCACTCAAGTGGATGGCAGCAAATCGCAAAGCCTATCATGTGGTTAACGAAGAAGAGCTAGTAAAAGCTTCTGGTACTGAACATCACGGTGGAGTTTGTTTCTTAATTAAAAAGCGTGCTGGGTTTGATGCTGAAGCTTATTTAGCCCAATCAACTAAAGTTGATTGTGTATTAGCCGTTGAGGATATTGGTAATCCACATAATTTAGGGGCAATTATGCGTAGTTGCGCTCATTTTGGCGCACAAGGCATTATTCTACATAATGTTGCAGCAATGGAGTCAGGATCTGCAGTTAGAACCGCAGCAGGTGGTGCCGAGTATATTAAATGCATTCAATCAGATAATTTTGCTACCACATTGAATAAATTCCGTCATGCAGGCTATACCATTGTTACAACGTCTAGTCATAAAGATAATATTGATATTGCTAAAGCAGAGTTACCGGAAAAAATAGTACTGCTATTGGAACAGGAAAGTGATGAATTGACGACAAGTCTTTGTCAGAAGGGCGATATGAGTTTATCTATTGGAGGCACCGGTCAGGTTAAAAGTCTAAACGTTTCGGTCGCTGCCGGTATTATATTGGCTAAATGGTGGCAACAAAATAAAATTTAGTCATATATTATTGAGATAGCGAGTAAAACTAAACTATCTCAACAACTAGCATAATTATTGCCTAACTTATTTTTTATCACGCCTTCTATTAATGTGCGCCTCCGCTGTTTTGGCTGTCCCCTGCAGTGAAAGGAGGTTTTGCCAACCAAAGTAAAACTAAAAGAGCAATAAAAACACCTGCTGATAACCAAAAAATTTCATTAGCTGAGATAATTAATCCTTGATCGGTAATCATTTTGGCTAGATAAGCTGATGATTGTTGCTCATTTAATCCTAGAGCGGATAATTTTGCGTAGAATTGTTGTGACTCTGGATTATAGGGGGTAATAATCTCCGTAAAATGGGCATAATGCATCGCTTCCCTTTGTGTCCATAAAGTCGTTGTCACAGACGTTCCTATCGCGCCGGCAAGTGTGCGGGTAAAATTTGATAGACTGGATGCTGAAGCGATCTTTTCAGCTGGCAAGCCAGATAAAGTAATGGTGGTAAGTGGCATGAAAAAGCAAGCAATAGCTAATCCTTGCACGAATTGCGGCCAGGCTGCGGCGGCAAAATCCATTGCCGGCTCAAATGTCCACGCGCGCCAATAATAGCATATGGCGTAAACAATAAAGCTGAAGGTAACGATGACACGCATATCAATTTTATGGCTAAATCGCCCAATTAACGGCGTTATTAATAGGGGTAAAATTCCGACCGGCGCTGAGGCTAAACCTGCCCAAGTTGCCGTATAGCCAAACACTTCCTGTAATAACTGCGGAAGTAGTACAATCGTACCAAAGTAGAGCATATAAGCCAGACTGAGTGATAAACAGCCAATGGTGAAGTTACGCTCTTTAAACAGTGAAAGATCAATAACCGGGTTATTATCTGTTAATTCCCAAATAATAAGGAAGCTCAATGCAATTACTGCGGTTATCGCAAGCACAACAATTTCTGTGGAATTAAACCAATCTAGCTCTTTACCTCGATCAAGCATAATTTGTAATGCACCGATACCAATGATTAGTAATGTTAATCCAATAGTATCAATGGGTTTTATTTCGGTTGCTGTTTCACGATCAGAGAGTGTTTGCATAATAATGAAAATAATAGCGAAACCGAACGGGACATTAATAAAGAAAATCCAACCCCAGTGATAATTATCACTAATATAACCCCCCAAGATCGGACCACAAATAGGGGCAATGACGATGGTTATTGACCAAAGCGCAAGCGCCATATTACGTTTAAGCGGAGGATAGTTATTAAGTAGTAAGCTTTGTGACAAAGGAATCAGTGGGCCCGCGACCATTCCTTGTAAGATGCGAAAGAAGATCAATGTTTCCAAGCTGCCAGCAATACCGCATAACCATGATGTCAGGGTGAATAGCCCGGTTGACCAAAGAAAAAGTTTAACTTCGCCAACACGTTTCGCCAACCAACCTGTAATTGGGATCGAAATGGCATTAGCTACTCCAAAGGAGGTGATTACCCAGGTACCTTGTGAATTGGAAGCACCTAAATTACCTGCGATTGTTGGGATTGCAACATTAGCGATGGTAGAATCCAAAACCTGCATAAAGGTCGCTAATGATAGTGCTAATGTCATCCATGCCAGTTTTGCGCCTTGTAATGGCTCTTTAGCCACGATAAGCTCCTTTTATTTTGTTCCTGAATTATTATTAATAATATCGGTAACGAGTTGATCGACGGGAGCCATATCAATTTTAAATACATTAGTATGGTAAACAGGATTAGCGCGAATTTTTTGTGAAAGTGTCAGGCCATTTTTATTACTTGTATCGACGGTAACTTCACTTGATAGTCCAATCCTTAGAGGATATTTCTTTAACTGTTCCGCATCAATGGTTATCCGAACGGGTAAGCGTTGAACAATTTTGATCCAGTTACCACTTGCATTTTGGGCCGGTAATAGTGAAAAAGCACTACCGGTTCCCATATCTAAGCCTTCAACGCTTCCTTGGTAAACAACACTTTTACCATAAAAATCGGTAGTGATTTTTGCTGGTTGACCGATACGTATATCAGCATGTTGGGTTTCTTTAAAATTTGCGTCAATCCACATATTATCGCTGGGTACTACCGCCATAAGCGGTGTTGCTGGGGTAATACGAGCACCGACTTGAACACTACGACGTGAAACATAGCCATCAATTGGGGTAACAATTTGAGTTCGTTTTAAAGTTAACCAAGCGTTACGAAGCTCAGTGGCCGCTTGTAAAACCGCGGGTTGTTTATCAAGCGGGGTATCTAACACGATAGCTTGATTAGCATTAAATTGCTCAACAGCAACATCTAAGGCGGCTTTAGCGCTGGTCACTGCTTCACGAGCATGTTGTAATTCTTCTTTACCAATAACGTTTGATTGGCCAAGTATTTCACGACGTTGAAGATCTTGTTGTAATTTATTTAGTTCAGAACGACGAAGAGAGATATTAGCTTGATACTGTCGACTATTAATCATATGTTGATGGGTTTGCCGCACGCTATTAGCTAAATTAGTTTTTGCTTTTTCCAATGCCAAAATAGCATCTTTGGGATCAAGCATTACCAGCACTGTGCCACTTTTTACAAAATCAGTATTTTCAACGTTAACGGTAATAACGCTGCCAGGCACCTGAGACATTAATTGGATTTGATTGCCTGCAATGTAAGCATTATCTGTACTTTGATGGTGTCGAAGCACTAAAAACCAATAAATTCCACATATTAATGCAGTAATAATAAAAAAAATACTGACTAGTATAATTATAGTTCGGCGTTTTTGTGTTTTAGTGGCTGTTATTTGTTGTTCATTAACGCCCATGTTGTATCAAACTCCATATTATTCATTTTACTAATGTTTAATCTACGCTTAATAAGCAAAAGTTTCCAGTAGCTTACTATTATACCACTGGAAACGGTATGGTTATTATTAATAATTTTTTATGATTGGGATTGGTTTTATGGTAATCATCAACATACTGTTTGATTGTCAAGATCATCAAGTTTAACTAATAACTTTCTCATCAATTTTTCGATAGTATTTTTTTCTTCAGCGCTAAAAACAGACCAAATTTTTTCTAAGTTTTCGTTTTGGCGAGGAAGTATTTTTTTTAAAAAGTTCGCCCCCTCTTCGGTTAAATGGAGATGTAAACAGCGGCGATCATTGTGACTTTCCTTACGTTCAATCCATTTGCGATTTTCTAGTTCATCTGCAATGCGCGTTGCATTTGTTCTCGAAGAACCTAAAGCATCGCTAAGTTCAGAGGGTTGTATACTATGGGTTTTTTGGGTATCGAGAATTATTAATGCCATAAATAACGTTTCATTAATTCCTTGTTTTTTAAGCATACTATTTCTATTTTCTAACAGTTTACCTTGAACATGCATACATAAGCGTGTTAGTAAAATTTGCTGATAGGGTAACGGAATCATTGATTTTTGTTGTTGTTGTTTGCGCTCATTAAGTAATTGCTCTATGGGAGAAAATGAAGTTTCTTTTTGTGTTTGTGTGCTTTCCATTATTTATATACCTTATTAGTTTCAGTTGGTAAGATAGCAACTGTCATAATCAATCTAAATGGTATATCAAAAGCTAAAATTATCAATTATAGTTATTTATTATCGCGAAATTTATTTTGTTATTGGTATTTAATTCATAAATATTTTGAATGTTAATATAAGAAAAATAAATTTTAAAATAGATTTAAATAGGCCATAACTTCTTATTTGCAAAATAATTTCATTATCAAATTAATAAAAAATAAATATCATTTGTAATAAATTATATACATTTAATATTAATTGATTGTTTTGTTATAACACTAACATTAAATTAACCATATATAAATTAAAATAAACAATGGTTAATCTAAACTAGCTATCTATTTGATTGTAAGATAATAAGTAAAAATTAATTTCCTTATTCATTTAAATATAGGTGAATGTCTTTATCGTCATTAAGTTGCAATACAATATAAAAATAGGTTGAAAAGAGAGCATTCAACCTATTTATGGAAAATCACATAAAATGTGTAACGATAGGATTTTTACAAGCTAGCTTTCTAAAGCCATCTTTATCCAGTTATTAAAAAGTTGTTGATGAGCTTTTATCCAACCTTGAGCATGACGTTCAATGTCAGCTTGCGAAGCTTCACCATTATGCATACGAAGATTCTGGGCATTAATATCTGTAATTGGAATTTTCATAATGGCAAATAGTTTTGCCGCAGCAGGATTCTTTTCCGCCCAAATTTTATTAGCGACGATATGCATTGTGCTAGGTGGAAAACCATAATTTTTACCATTTGCTAAAGTGGTATCACTTTTATCATTGTTTGGTAGTGAAGAAAAAGGAACTTGCAACCAGACAACGTCTTTACCCGGTTTAAGCAAGGCGTTGACCCAATAAGGTGCCCAGGTATAGTAGAGGATGGGTTTACCTTCTTTATAACGAGTGATGGTATCTGCAATCATCGCCGCATAGTTACCCTGATTGTGCTCTACGGTTGTATTTAAGTGATAAGCATTTAAATGGTTATTAATTGCGGCTTCACAACCCCAACCTGGGTTACAGCCAGTGAGGTCAGCTTTACCGTTACCATTAGTATCGAATAATTTAGCAATATTCGCTTCTTTAAATTGGGCTAAGTTGGTGATGTGGTATTTATCAGACGTTTTTTTATCTATTAGGTAACCTTGAACTGCATTACTGATATAGATACCTTTGCGGTATAGGCGTTTATCGCCACCAACTGCTTCATATTGAGCATTGTGTAATGGCTGCCAATTGACAGCCATAAAAGTTGCATCACCGGCAGCGAGTGATGCGTAAGCAACGTTATAGTCGACCTCTTGAGTCGGTAATATTTGGTAACCTAATTTCTGCAATGCTTTATTAACGATCAAAGTTTGGAAAGTCTCTTCCGCAATGGTGCTTTGAATAGGTTGTACTTTTATACCTTTGCCAGGTAGTTCAGTAGCAGAAAGTTTAATACTAATTAATATTGTTAAAACCGCAGCCAGAAAAACAGAGTTGCGCATTGCTATTTCCTCTCTAGGGATCACAGACAGATGAGCGAGCTAAAAATTTTTTAGCTGATGAAAATAACATTATGTTTATTGCCCAAAGCGACTTTTAGTTTTTTGCAATAAACAGATAATTAAGCCAATAGGTCCCGTGTGATACCAAGCGATATTTTTTTTAATGCTGGCTTTTTCACCTAATGATTGTGTTAGTCGATCCAGAATAATTGCCAATATGACAATACCTGTACCGCCTACGGCCGCTAATCCCATATCTAATCGGCCAATTCCCCTTAGTACCATCTGTCCCAAACCGCCAACAGCAATCATAGAGGCAATAACAACCATCGAAAGTGATAACATCAATGTCTGATTAACTCCCGCCATAATAGTTGGCGCAGCAAGAGGTAGTTGAACTTTAAATAAAAGTTGATTTCGACTGGCACCAAACGATTCTGCTGCTTCAATAAGATCATCAGGAACTTGCCTTATTCCCAAAATAGTTAATCGAATGATTGGTGGTAGAGCAAAAATAATTGTAACGACAATACCAGGGACGTTACCAATTCCAAATAACATGACAATAGGGACCAGATAAACAAACGCGGGTGTAGTTTGCATTGCATCTAATAGCGGCCGAATTATTTGACTTGCAGGTTTGCTATTTGCTAACCATATTCCCAAGGGTAAACCAATTAACAGACAGAAAAATAAGGAAGTTAATACCAGAGATAAAGTGATCATTGCTTCTGACCAGGTGCCGATGGCTCCAATGAAAACCAATGAGATAAACGTCGCTACTGCTATTTTTTTATTTGCTAACTGCCAGGCTAACAGAGCGAAACAAATAATGATAAAAGTAGCAGGTAATGTGGTTAGGATATGTTCAAAACGACTTAACATAAAATCAATTGGCAGACGGATCCCCTGAAACAATGGGCGAAAGTGTAAAACTATCCAATCGATAGCCTGCGAAACCCATGAGTCCAGCGGTATTAGTGGCTGCTGGAAGGGATGCATGATATCAAAATGTTCCGTTGCTACATCTACGGGGTTATCTAACCAATCTGTAGCGCTTTCTGTCGTTACCGTGTTCCAAGGATCATTAATTATTTCTTGATTTAGGTGAGCTTGATTAACCATTTATTGTCTCCTTATCTAATGCTTGCAGTAAGATCCCTTTGGAAATAACGCCAATATAACGTTGATTATCACCAATGACAGGAACTGCACAGGGAGATTGAGCAATGGTTGAAATAAGTTCATTAAGTGGCGTGTTGGCATCAATAGCACCAGGTGAGGTTAGAATTGCCTGCTCAATATTTTTTTTATCGTGTAATGCTTGTTCCAATGAGCTAATCGAAACGATACCGACAAATTTTTGTCCTCTTTCAATTAGATAGCCATAATCACGATCTTCATCATTCAGTATTTTTAGTGCTGAACGTGGTCCAAAACCAGGAGCAACATGTAATAGGGCGTCAGGTCGACGGCGGGCAATATCCTTGGCAGAGAAGACTTGGCTAATATCGACGCCACGAAAAAACGTTTTAACATAATTGTTAACTGGATTATTTAAGATCTCATCAGGAGTACCGACTTGGATAATAATGCCATCTTGCATAATAGCGATTCGATCGCCGATCCGCATCGCTTCATCTAGATCGTGAGAGATAAAGATAATTGTGCGTTGTTTATCACCTTGTAAAGACAGTAATTCATCTTGCATTTCTGTTCTAATTAGCGGATCTAATGCAGAAAAGGCCTCATCCATCAGCAGAATGTCAGGATCATTAGCCAATGCCCGCGCAAGACCGATACGTTGACGCATTCCTCCTGATAGTTCGTTTGGAAAAGATTGTGCCCATTGTTCAAGATTAACTTGTCGTAATGCGACTAATGCTTTTTCTGTTCGTTCTGGTTTGGCAACACCGGCTAATTCCATACCAAATGCGACATTATCTAATACATTGAGATGGGGCATTAACGCAAAGGATTGAAATACCATACTAATTTTTTTACGCCGGACTTTTCGTAATTTTTCCTGCGAAATGCTAGCAATATCTTCGCCGTCGATTAAGACTTGACCTTTGGTCGGTTCGATTAGGCGATTGAGGAGGCGCACTAGGGTAGATTTTCCTGATCCCGATAGACCCATAATGACAAAGATTTCGCCTTCTTCAATGGCCAGATTGGCGTTTTTGACACCAACAGTTAAACCGGTTTTATTAAATATTTGTTCTTTATTTAAGCCTTTATCGATAAGTTTAAAAGCTTGTTTAGGGTGATCTCCGAATATTTTGTATAAATTTTTCACTTCAATTTTAAATGACATGTAATAATAATATCCTTTGATTAGTTAATTAATGGTGTATTAATTCTTCGTATCCTTATTTAAATTTATGCTTTATATAACCTAACATAATGAAATATGCTGACAACCCTATATTTAATAAAATTAATCAAAAAGAAGGGTGTTTTTTTGGAGAGAATGTGGATGGAGCCTTAATTTTGGCGCAACTTGTTTTTGAAATAATAAGGTTTTGTTTTATAACTAATTGATATTAATGTAAATATATTTATTTCTCATTAAGGCTGTTATTTTTGGCTTTATCAAGTGATCTTTAGTATAAATTTTTATTTACCAATTAAATTAATTTATGAATTTAATTAATTTTATTTTTTATAGTCAAATGCTATGGGTAATTATTGCGAAAATAGGTTTGTTTTCGGTTATCAAGATAAGAGAGAAATTGATTTGATATCTGTTATTGATAATAAAAAGCAGGCTAAATAAAGTATGCATATATAATATTCTAAACTGCATTTATTTAGCTGCTTTATTATCATTATTTAAAAAAATATTAAAAAATCAGAAATTCCAATCCTCATCTTCTGTAGTAATGGTTTTACCAATAATGTAAGAAGAACCTGAACCAGAAAAGAAATCGTGATTTTCATTGGCATTTGGTGATAGTGCTGACAAGATTGCCGGGCTAACATCAGTCATTGTTTCCGGGAAAAGTGACTCATAACCCAAATTCATTAATGCTTTATTGGCATTATAGTGAAGAAATTTTTTTACATCTTCTGTCCAACCAACGTCATCATATAAAGATTCACTATATTTAATTTCGTTCTCATATAAGTTTAATAATAAGAAGTAAGCAAAATCTTTTATTTCGTCTTTTTCTTTCGCACTATATTTGATTAATGATTTTTGAAATTTATAACCGATATAGTAGCCATGGATTGCTTCGTCACGGATTATTAACCGAATAAGATCGGCAGTATTGGTTAATTTGCCTCGGCTTGACCAATACATTGGCAGGTAAAATCCGGAATAGAAGAGGAAGGATTCGAGAAAGACACTGGCAATTTTTTTCTTAAGTGGATGAGTATTACAATAGTGCTCCAGTATTAAATGGGCTTTTTTTTGTAAAGCGCTATTTTCTTCACTCCATTGATAAGCATCATCAACATCAGAAGTCAGACAAAGGGTTGAAAAGATAGAGCTGTAAGAACGAGCATGAACGGCCTCCATAAAGCTGATATTTGACATGACAGCCTCTTCATGAGGTGTTAAGGCATCTGCCATTAATGCAGGCGCTCCTACGTTGTTTTGGATAGTATCCAATAGGGTTAAGCCAGTAAAAACACGTATTGTTAGTTTCTTTTCCTCTTTTGTTAATGTATTCCAAGTTGGAATATCATTTGAAAGCGGAATTTTTTCTGGTAACCAAAAATTGGTGGTTAATTTATTCCATACTTCTAGATCCTTATCATCCTCAATACGGTTCCAGTTGATTGCTCGTACTATCGAATTTGTTATCGCCATTTGTTAAACCTATAAATTATAGTGCACATGAAACGCAGCCTTTGACTTCAGTTCCTTCTAAAGTTGATTGGCGGATACGAATGTAATAAAGGGTTTTTATACCTTTTTTCCAGGCATATATCTGAGCGCGATTAATATCTCGTGTGGTTGCGTTATCAGTAAAGAAAAGGGTTAATGATAGTCCTTGATCGACATGTTGAGTAGCAGCCGCATAAGTATCGATGATTTTTTCAGCGCCTATTTGATAAGCATCTTGATAATACTCTAAATTTTCGTTCGTTAGGTAAGGCGCAGGATAATAGACGCGGCCAATTTTACCTTCTTTACGAATTTCAATACGCGCAACAATAGGATGAATACTTGAAGTTGAATGATTAATATAAGAAATAGAGCCAGTTGGCGGAATGGCTTGTAAATTCTGATTGTAGATCCCATGCTCCATAATAGATTGCTTGAGTTTTTGCCAATCTTTAGAAGTGGGAATATGAATGGCCGAGTGTTGAAATAGCTGTTTTACTTTTTCAGTTTTAGGTTGCCACTGCTGATTGATATATTTTTCAAAATATTCGCCAGAGGCGTATTTAGAGTGCTCAAAACCGCTAAAATAGTGTTGACGCTCAATAGCCAGCTTATTTGAGGCCTGCAATGCGTAGTAAGTTACGGTATAAAAATAGATATTGGTGAAATCAATCCCCTCTTCTGAACCATAATAAATATGTTCACGTGCTAGGTAGCCATGTAAATTCATTTGCCCTAAACCAATAGCATGTGATTTTTTATTACCTTCTTGAATCGAAGGCACTGATTGGATCTGGCTCATATCTGAAACTGCCGTCAATGCTCTAATAGCAATTTCAATTGAATGTGCAAAGTCTGGGGAATCCATCGTTTTAGCAATATTCATTGAGCCTAAATTACAACTAATATCTTTACCTACATGGCGATAATCTAAATTTTCGTCGTAAATACTGGCATTATTAACTTGTAAGATTTCTGAACACAGATTACTCATATTAATTCGGCCATAAATAGGATTTAGACGATTGGCATTATCTTCAAATAAAATATAGGGATAGCCTGATTCAAATTGAATTTCTGCTAAGGTGAGAAAAAACTCACGGGCGTTGATCTTCTGTTTGCGAATGTTTTTATTATTTACCATCTCTGAATATTTTTCAGTGATGTTAATTTCTGACATAGGGACACCATAACAGCGCTCAATATCGTAAGGTGAGAATAGGTACATATCTTGATTATTTTTAGCCAAATGAAAGGTAATATCCGGGATCACTACTCCTAGTGATAAGGTTTTAATGCGGATTTTTTCATCGGCGTTTTCACGTTTAGTATCTAAAAAGCTTAAAATATCGGGGTGATGGGCGTGAAGATAAACGGCTCCAGCGCCTTGTCTTGCACCAAGTTGATTGGCATAAGAAAAGGCATCTTCTAACATTTTCATTACAGGTATGACACCAGAAGATTGATTCTCAATCAGCTTTATTGGGGCTCCAGCCTCACGTAAATTAGTCAGTAAGAAAGCCACACCGCCGCCACGTTTTGACAGTTGTAAAGCCGAATTAACAGAGCGGCCTATCGATTCCATGTTATCTTCTATGCGTAGTAAGAAACAAGATACCAGTTCACCGCGCTGTTTTTTACCGCAATTTAAAAAAGTGGGAGTTGCTGGTTGGAAGCGGCCACTAATGATTTCATCTACCAGTTGGCTAGCTAACTCCTGATTTCCTTGTGCAAGTGTCAGAGCAACCATGCATACTCTATCTTCATAACGTTCTAAGTAACGTCTACCATCAAAAGTTTTTAAGGTATAACTAGTATAATATTTAAAAGCGCCAAGAAATGTTTGAAAGCGAAACTTGTGGTTATAGGCTTGCTGGAAAAGTTTTTTTATAAAAGTAAATTCATATTGTGCCAGTATTGCCGATTCGTAATAATTTTCTGCTAATAAAAAATCCAGTTTCTCTTGTAAATTATGAAAAAAAACCGTGTTTTGATTGACATGGTGGCGGAAGTAATGATGTGCCGCCTGCTTATCTTTATCGAGTTGAATTTTATTATCGTTATCATACAGATTTAGCATGGCATTAAGCGCATGATAATCGAGTTGTTCTTGAGGCTGTACTGTCATAAAGGAAGCTCCGTATTACTTTACTGCATTTGTTGTTGCCAAAATTGTTGTAACCCTTGGCGTACTTGTTGAAGATCCCATTCAGTACCGAGTAATTCAAAACGATAGAGCAATGGTACTTGGCATTTAGCGGAAATAATGTTGCCTGCTATAGCATAAGTTTCACCAAAATTACTATTTCCTGAAGCAATGACGCCTCGTAAAAATTTTCGATTCTGTTGTTGATTTAAAAAGTAAATAACAGGTTTAGGCACAGCTCCTAATGTGCCACCACCACCATAGGTAGGTAGCAGTAAAACGTAAGGCTGTGTCGCATTTGTTAGCATTTCATTTGCATCCATGGGAATGCGGGTAGCCGGGATCCCCAATCTTTGCACAAAGCGATGGCAATTTTCCGATTTGCTGGAATAGTAAATAAGCGACTGTGTTTTCATGATATTGTTTTAGTTACTGGCTAATTGACTGATCATATCTGGACGAAAGCCTGACCAATGTTGCTTACCTGCAATAACCACGGGCACCTGTTGATAGCCCAATTTGGTAATAAAACGCAGTGCTTCATGATCTTGGGTTAAATCCACAACATCATAAGGTAAGTTTTTACGTTTTAGTGCTAGACAAGTAGCATTGCACTGTACACAATCTGGTTTGCTGTAGACGGTAATAATCATTGTTAGCTCCTTAATGCATAATGACTAAGTTTACAATCGATCAATTATTATAAATACTATATCTTGATTTATTTTTATTCAACCATACTATATATAGTGTTATCTGATTTGTGGCAGGAATTATATCTAACTTGTTATTTCAACAAGAAATAAAAAATTTGTATTTTTATAATATTTTTTTAACAATGTTCCAATAGGCAGAAATATTTTTGCAAATAGAGTTAATTTTGCTTGAGGAATAAAATGAATTGTTAAAATAGTTCTCTATTTTAAGGAAGTTGTTATGTACCACCATTATTTTTCCACTCCCAGTGATTTTCCAAGACCTTTCATTCACATTAGCGCTGATAATCATGGAGTAACCAGTGTTAATTTTGTTAAAAATATAATTGAAAAAGAAGGTAAAAATGCGCATATCGAACAGTGTATAAAAGAATTACAGGAGTATTTTAATGGTGAAAGAAACAATTTCTCTGTACTACTAAATCCTACCGGTAGCTATTTTCAAAAAAGAGTTTGGCAGCAACTTAGTGAAATTCCATATGGCCAATGTTGGAGTTATAAGAAACTGGCAATTGCGCTAGGTTCTGCTAATTTTTGTAGAGCAGTTGGTATGGCCAATTCACGTAATCCTATTGCACTTATTATTCCGTGTCATCGCGTTATTGGTCATGATGGTAAATTGGTAGGTTACAGCGGCGGGTTAGATATCAAAAGCTGGCTTATAGGTTATGAAAAGAATAGAAATAATCGAAAAATTGGCTAAAAATGTTATAATAAATATTAATAAACACGATTATTAGTTTTTTTTATTGTTTTTTTAGGTTGTTATCCTATATACAATGATAATTTAGGTTTTTGATTAATTTCGTGATCTTGGTAGTAGACAATCAAGCATAATTTTTGCTGTACTATATGCGGCACAAACTGTGTGTTTTTATTAAGTAAAGGTAATTTTGATGTCAAAAGTTAAAGGTAACGTTAAGTGGTTCAACGAAGCTAAAGGTTTTGGTTTTATCACTCCAGAAGATGGCAGTAAAGATGTTTTCGTTCACTTCACCGCTATTAAATCCGAAGGTTTTAAGACTTTGGCCGAAGGTCAGAAAGTCGAGTTTGATATTACTGAGGGGGAGAAAGGGCCATCTGCTATCAACGTTGTCGCCATTTGATTTACTTTAAGAATTTATAATAGTCCGTCTCAATTAATGAGACGGGTTTTTATGTTGGTATGAAATTAAATGATTTATCATTTAATTTCTATGCCTTTCGCTTGTAAATCTGCATGATAAGATGAGCGAACTAATGGGCCACAGGCGGCATGCGTGAAACCCATTGCGATTGCCTCATTTTTCATTTCTTCAAATTCTTTCGGGCTGACGTAACGTTTTACTGACAGATGATGACGGCTGGGTTGCAGATATTGACCCAAGGTTAGCATGGTAACGCCGTGGCGGCGTAAGTCACGCATAACATCAACAATTTCTTCATTAGTTTCACCTAATCCAACCATTAATCCTGACTTTGTGGGTATTTCAGGATGCATTTGCTTGAATTTTGCAAGTAGTTGTAATGACCATTCGTAATTAGCGCCAGGACGCACTTGGCGATAGATACGCGGAACATTCTCAAGGTTATGATTAAAGACATCAGGTGGCGCGGTGGCTAAAATTGTTAAGGCGCGATCCATACGGCCACGAAAATCAGGCACTAGCGTTTCTATTTTGATGTTTGGATTTTTCTCTCGAATAGCAGTAATGCTATCAGCAAAGTGTTGGGCTCCGCCATCACGCAGATCATCACGATCAACGGAAGTAATGACAACGTATTTTAATCCCATATCTTTAATGGTTGCTGCTAATTTTTCGGGTTCATTGGGATCAGGAGCATTAGGTCGTCCATGGGCAACATCGCAGAATGGACAGCGACGAGTACAGATAGCACCTAAAATCATAAAAGTGGCAGTACCGTGATTAAAGCATTCAGCCAGGTTAGGACAAGAGGCTTCTTCACAAACTGAATGTAAGCCATTTTTACGCATTGCGTTTTTGATTTCTTTTATTCGACTGGAATCAGCGGGAAGTTTTATTTTCATCCACTTAGGTTTAGGTAAAATTTCTGTATGATCCGTTCTAACTGTTTTGACAGGGATCAGTGCCATTTTATCAGCGTCACGATATTTAACGCCACGCTCCATTTGAATTGGTCTACTCATAATTATGCCAGTTCCATTAGGTTCCTGCTGCGGATCAATAATAGATATATTTTATGCTAACACAGATGCTCATTATTTATGCCATGTTTCAATTTTTTTTTAATAATTATAAAAAAATTATAACAACTTATTCTGCAAGTTGAAATCCTAATAGGTTGCAGAAATGCTTTACTAGTAAAGGTTCGACATCTTTAACCTGACAGCCAGGAACTAAATCATTAAGTTGAGTCATTTGCATACCGGCATAGCCACAAGGATTAATACGCTGAAAGGGGGCAAGATCCATATTAATATTTAATGCTAGGCCATGAAACGAACAACCTTTATGAATACGTAATCCGACAGAGCATATTTTTTTTTGTTCAACATAAACACCGGGAGCTTCGCGCTGTGCATAAGCGGAAAGACCAAATTCAGATAAAGTATTAATTACCGTATCTTCCAGTGTAGTAACCAGCTCTCTTACACTCATTTGATTACGCTTTAGATCTAATAAAACATACATTATTTGCTGACCCGGGCCATGGTAGGTGATTTGTCCGCCACGATCAGATTGGATAACGGGAATATTTCCAGGCGCCAGTAGGTGCTCTTTTTTACCAGCTTGGCCTTGGGTAAAAACAGGGTAATGCTCCACTAACCAAAGTTCATCTGGCGTATCAACCGTGCGTTTTTTAGTAAACTGATGCATCGCATCGGAAATGGGTTGGTAAGTATGAAGCCCAAGTTGACGTAATATAATAGTTTCTTTTAACAATCTTTTTCTGCCGCTGATAGGGGTATATGCACTAATTATGCAGTATAACCTGCGCAAATTATTCTTACTAGCATAGCTAGTAGGGCACTTGAAATTATAAAACTCGAAAATATCAGTTTTTCCGGTTTATAATTTCAAGCACAGTAATAAATTGTGTCTACAACACCATACGAACTAATTCTAGTTTAGCTAATTCTTCATACAGTTTTTCTATCTGTTCAATATTGGTTGCTGTGATGGTAATTGATACTGAGTGAAAGTTACCTTTACTGCTTGGTTTAACTGATGGTACATAATCACCCGGAACATGCCGTTGAACCACTTCAATAATTTGATCAGTTAACTCAGGTTTAGCGACTCCCATCACTTTGTATGTAAATGAGCAAGGGAACTCTAGTAGTTCATGTAGTCTGGTTTTCATAGGTTCTCCTAAAATACTACCACCACCCTTATTACAATATTAAATGTTATATGATTTAGATAGTATACTTATTCATATTTCTTAATTAAAATTAAGTTATAAATTGAACATATTTACTATAATCAAGGTTGCAATGTAATTTTTCAATATTTAGCCAAACCAGCGCTGAAAAAACAATTTAATATAATCTAATATCTTACTAAAAAATCCACCTTCATCGACTTCTTTCAATACCACCAGCGACCGTTGTTCAATGATCTTACCATCTAATTGTAAGTTAATCGTGCCCACCACTTGGTTTTTGGCTAAAGGCGCCTGTAGTTCAGTATTGTTTAATATGTAACTGGCTTTTAAATCTTTCATACGGCCACGGGGAATGGTCAGATAAAGATCGTTTTCAATACCTAGCTTTACTTGATCAGTATTAGCAAACCAAACAGGTTGAGAGGCAAATTCCATCCCGCCTTGTAATGGGTTAACAGTTTCAAAAAAGCGAAAGCCCCAAGTGAGTAATTTTTTACTTTCTGCATCACGCCCTTTACTGCTATGACCACCTAATACAACAGATATTAGTCGCATATTACCCTCGGTAGCAGAGGCAACTAGATTGTAACCGGCAGCACTAGTGTGTCCGGTCTTAATACCATCTACATTCAGACTTTTATCCCATAACAAACCATTCCTATTTAATTGACGGATTTTATTAAAGGTGAACTCTTTCTCTTTATAAATGGCATATTCTTCAGGCACATCGCGGATCAAGGCTTGACCGATTAACGCCATATCACGTGCGGAACTATATTGCCCATCGGCATCTAAGCCATGGACAGTAAGAAAGTGAGTATTTTTTAATCCAAGCCGTTGCACATTATCGTTCATTAATTTGACAAAACTCGCTTCGTCACCCGCTACATACTCGGCCATTGCAACACATGCATCATTCCCAGACTGCAGGTTAATACCACGTATCAGTTGAGATACAGAGACGCGATCACCGGGTTTTAAGAACATTAGCGAAGAGCCTTTAAAAACCGGATTACCAGTAGCCCAAGCATTTTCGTCGATAGTAACAATATCATTCATGCTAATTTTGCCGGCTTTAATGCTTTGACCAATGATATAACTGGTCATCATTTTAGTTAGACTGGCAGGATCACGACGTTGGTCGGCATTTTTTTCTGCTAAAACTTTGCCTGAATAATAATCAATAAGAATATAAGCTTCAGCGTCAATATTTGGTGCTGAAGGTATCATATTGATTTGCATCGGATTATTGCTATTAGCTAATAGAGTGCTGGAAAATATAAGACTAGTAATTAATATTAGACTACCGATAGAACGGGAGAAAATTGCATAGTTCATAATAATATACGAGATCCGCGGGCAATATGTTAATAGAGTGGGCATCCTATTATCAGCATAAAAAAGCAATATTCTATTCTAAAACAGAGATGCCAGCTTAGTTGATTTTTGTTTTACTCTAATTAGATTTTATTGATTAATCAATAAATTATTCGCTATTTATGATAATGCTCGATTGTTGTAACTCTGTTAATATTTTATTTTTTATTTGTTCCGCTGTATGAGGATCTTGAAATGGGCCAAGTTGTACGCGATAGATATTGTTAAATGCTTGAATACGGCCAGGTGTGTTCAGTTGTTTCGAAACAGACTGTTGCCATGCTTCTGCTTTTGCTTGATCACTTAATGCACCTATTTGTACAAAGTAATGTTTAGCAGCTCCACTAGCTGATTTCACTGGCGACGGCTTAGGATGGTTATTTTCAACAATCCCATTCGTTGCTAGCGTATTGCCGATTGTCATTGGTTGGGTTGATTGAGATAAAGCGGCTGGGTGGTGAGGCTGATTCCCCGCTGTTGATTGATTGGTGCTTGCAGCCAAGTTTATGGAATGGGTTTCTAATTTCGGTGGTTTAGGTAAAGCATAACTTTGTTTAGCAATATTGACACCAAGTGTACCAGGTCCGGTTAAAGTGCCGGCAGGGGAAACTAAGATCGGATCAATTTTAATACGCGCCGTTTGCATTAAATTTAATCTATCGGCAACTGCTCGTGATAGGGCAATAATTTTACCTGATATATAGGGTCCTCGATCATTAATGCGTACTATTATCATTCTGCCATTAATTAAATTAGTAATGCGGGCATAACTTGGAATAGGTAAAGTAGGGTGTGAAGCTGTGAACGCATAAGGGCTGGCTTTTTCACCTGTTGCAGTTATTTTACCGATAACTTCAGAGCCAAAAATGCTGGCAAAACCTGTTTCACTAAAATGAGCAGGATCTTTTACTATTTGATAAGTTAGACCATTCAGTTGATAGTCATTATTAGCGCCAGCATGATAAGGTTCGTAACGGGGCTCTGCTCCTAATATATCTTGTACCGGCATCTTAGGCATATCGGTATTTTGTTGAGTTTGGGAAGCACAGCCAGCTAAAATTGCTATTATAATGCTAAGCATAAGCCCGTGATAGTGCATTACAGACCTCATGGTTATAAACTTTTTGACAGAAATTTTCGGTGGGTATGGATTGACATAATAATACCGAACCCAGCCATTAAAACGATTAATGCAGAGCCGCCATAACTTACCAATGGTAAAGGAACACCCACTACAGGTAAGATACCGCTAACCATGCCAATGTTGACGAATATATAGACAAATAAAATTAACATTAGGCCACCAACCATCATTCTACCAAAGGTATTTTGTGCATTGGCAGCAATTATTAGTCCGCGCATAATTAGCAATAGATATAATGCAAGTAAAATAACGACGCCAATTAAGCCAAGCTCTTCAGCTAGTACTGCAAAAATAAAATCAGTGTGGCGTTCTGGTAGAAATTCTAATTGCGATTGGGTGCCATGTAACCAGCCTTTGCCAAATAATCCCCCTGAACCAATAGCAATTTTTGATTGGATAATATGATAACCCGCTCCCAGTGGATCCGTTTCTGGATCGAGTAACATCATAACGCGATCTCGTTGATAATCATGCATCAAAAAGAACCATAGAATGGGAATAAAACAAGCAATACCTGTGGCTGCAATGGCAATCAATTTCCAATTCATGCCTGCTAAAAAAAGGATAAACAAACCGGAAGCAGCAACTAGAATAGATGTACCCAGATCAGGTTGAGCGGCAACAAGTAGTGTAGGCAGAAATATAAGTATCAATGCTAATAGCGTATTTTTTAGTGTGGGAGGACAGAGATCGCGATTGACAAAACGTGCTACCATCAATGGAACCGCAATTTTAGCAATTTCAGAGGGTTGAAAACGAATGAAGCCAAGATCTAACCATCTTTGTGCACCTTTACTGATTTGACCAAATGCATCGACAAAAACTAATAAAATTAGACAGAAAATATAGAGATAAGGCGCCCAATTTTCATATATACGCGGTGAAATTTGCGCCATAACAAGCATAACAACAAATCCAATCGCGATTTGTATTAGTTTACGTTGCATCATATCAATATCTTGCCCACTCGCGCTCCACATGATCATGACACTATATATTGTTAAGGCAAGAATAATCAGCAACATTGGAATATCAATATGTAAACGTGTCCAAATAGGTAATTTACGTGAATTATCGCTCATATATTACTGATCTTCTTCTAGAGATACATTCGTATCCGGTGTTTGTGATGTCGTTTTTTTACCAAGCAATACATAATCAAAAATACTGCGAACAAGATCGCCAACGGCCGGTCCGGCACCACCATTTTCCAAAATAATAGTTACGGAAACGGTTGGATTTTGGTAAGGCGCAAATCCAATCATTAATTTATGATCACGCAAGTGCTCAGCCAATTTACTGGCATTGTAGGTTTCATAACTGAATACCTGTGCCGTACCTGATTTGACTGCCGCTTTATAGGGTGTGTTGGCAAAACTTCTACGTGCTGTACCGTTTGGTGCATTAGCAACCCCATACATACCTTCTTTAGCTAATTCCCAAAAGCCTGAATGAATATTGCCGATTTGGATATGTTCTTTCTGTTCATAGGGTAGCATAGCGTTACCTAATTTAGTGCCATAAAGTAGGTGGGGAATTTTAACCACGCCGTCATTAATTGACGTCATTAATACTTTGGCCATTTGGATTGGTGTTGTCGTCCAATAACCTTGGCCAATGCCTACTGGAATTGTGTCTCCTTGATACCAGGGTTTTTTATAACGTTTTTGTTTCCATTCACGCGTTGGCATAATACCTGAACGTTCTTCCGACAGGTCAATACCAGTATAGTGACCATAGCCAAATTTTTGCATCCAATCGGAGATACGATCGATACCCATATCATAAGCAACCTGGTAGAAAAAGGTGTCGGCTGATTCGACAATGGCTCTGACAACATTTAATCTACCGTGTCCCCAACGTTTCCAATCTCGATAACGTTTTTCGGAATTTGGTAACTGCCACCAACCAGGATCAAAAATTGTTGAGTTAGGGGTGACAACATTTTCACTTAATGCGGCAACGGCAATAAACGGTTTAACGGTAGAGGCGGGTGGATATAATCCCTGCGTCGTTCTGTTAATTAGTGGGCGATTGGGATTATTTAATAAAGCTTGATAATCCTTATTAGAGATACCATTAACAAATAGATTAGGATCATAGCTAGGAGTGGATACCAGAGCCAGTACTTCTCCGTTGCGGGGATCGGTGACAACAACGGCAGCTCGGCTGGTGGTTAGCAATTTTTCAATCTCAATTTGTAAATTGAGATCGATAGTAAGATAAATATCTTTGCCAGCTTGCGGTGGTTGTTCATGTAGTTGGCGTATGACTTTTCCCCGACTATTCACCTCAACTTCTTCATAACCTGTTTTACCATGTAAAATATTTTCGTAATAGCGTTCAATACCTAATTTACCAATATCATGGGTGGCAGTGTAATTTTTTAGTAGACCGTCATTTTCTAGACGTTCTATATCCTTATCATTAATTTTGGCGACATAACCGATAACATGGGTTAGCGCCGAGCCATAAGGATAATAACGGCGTTGGTAACCTTTGACTTCAATCCCGGGGAACCGGTATTGATTAACGGCAAAACGTGCAACTTGTACTTCATCTAATGAGGTTTTCAATGGGATAGAGGTAAAGCGGCGTGAACGTTTACGCTCTTTTTTGAAGTTTGCAATGTCGTCGTCAGTAAGATCAACCACATCACGCAATTGGGCTAATATCTCTGGTAAATTAGTGACTTTCTCAGGAATGACTTCTAATTGATAAAATGTTCGATTTAACGCGAGAGGAATACCATTTCTGTCATAAATAATACCTCTACTTGGTGGAACAGGAACCAGTTTTATCCGATTATCGTTGGAGCGCGTCTGGTAATCTTCATGGCGAACCACTTGTATATGATAAAGATTAGCAATTAAAATACTGACTAATATTACGATGATAATAAAAGTTATTAACGCCCGACGAATGAATAGAGTAGATTCAGCGGTGTAATCGCGAAAAGGGGTGCGCTTCTTTTTTTTTGTTTCTTTCTTCGCATTCACACTCATAACCTACATATATATGTTATTCCCGATGGTAAGGATGATTTGTTGTAATGCTCCATGCCCGGTAAAGGCTTTCAACAACAAATATTCGAACTAAAGGATGAGGCATTGTTAAGGATGACAGTGACCAACTTTGCTCTGCTGCTGCTTTACAGGCAGGAGCAAGACCTTCTGGGCCACCAATGAGAAAGCTAATATTGCGTCCATCTTGTTTCCATTGATTTAATTGTTCGGCAAGTTGTCGAGTTGTCCAGCTTGTGCCAGGTATATCTAGGGTAATTATGCGGTTACCTTTGCCTACAGCAGCCAGCATTTGTTCTCCTTCTTTCTCGATAATACGTTTAATATCCGCATTTTTCCCGCGTTTTCCCGCGGGGATCTCAATGAGTTCAAAAGCCATATCTTTTGGAAAACGATGAAGATAATCTTGAAAACCTGTTTGGATCCAATCAACCATTTTGCTACCAACCGCAATCAGTTGTAATTTCAAATTTAACTCCAGAGTTTTTCAAGTTCATACATGCGGCGACTATCTTCTTGCATGATATGAACAATTGCATCGCCTAAATCAACCACGATCCAATCCGAAATACCTTGTCCTTCAACACCAAGAGGAATTATTCCTGTCTTGCGGCATGCTTCAATTAATTTGTCCGAAACCGATGTCAGGTGACGATTAGATGTTCCGGTACAGATTATCATGCAATCAGTAATGCTAGATTTTCCACTTACATCAATAGTGACAATATCTTGCGCTTTTGTATCGACCAGTTGGTCGATAATAAATTGTTGGAGTTCAGTTCCTTGCAAAGGTTCACCTTTAATTTCAAGTTAAAAAAAATATTAATGTTTTATATTATTCAGTTATAAAATTTTGTTGAAAGAAATAAGCATAAGATAATCTATATTTTAATCTAATTTTTAGTAAAACCAGTTGAATATTTATAATTAGTTTTAGGATAAATTATCGGAAATTATGCTCTATTTTCAACAGTAGTGTAAAAAGCGCCAAGATAGTACCAATCACCTTATATACTCACAATAGTTTAAGGGTACTTTTGTCAATTTTTTATATTTATTGGTTAATTATGCGCAATTTTGATAAAGATGATGTTTATCAATATAGCGCAAAACTGCGGGTGGCAATATATCTTTACAACTTTTCCTATTACGTTTTCGTTCGCGAATTTCAGTTGCGGAAATATTTAATAAGGGAGTATCAGCCAGATATATGGCACCACAGGGTTTATGGCTGAGTATTTGCGGATCATGCACTTGATGTTGTTTTAGCCATTGTTGCATTGATGATGTTGGAAAATAGGTGGTATAGCCTGGGCGGGCGCAAACTAATAAATGACAAAGATCTAAAATTTTTTGCCAATCAAACCAGGTATCGATCGACAGTAATGAATCTTGCCCGATAATAAAAGCTAATGGTTTTTGCCAACCGATCTGTTGCCGGAAAGAGAGTAATGTTTCAACAGTATAGGAGGCGGTTGTGCGTTTAAGCTCACGGGTATCAATAGTAAATAGAGGATTATTTTTGATCGCTAATTTTATCATTGCGAGTCTTTGTTGAACGGTTGCTTCAGGTTGTGGGCGGTGTGGTGGCACATGATTAGGAAGTAAAACAACCTGTTGTAAGCCAACTTGTTTGGCTAGCGCTTCTACGGGAAGTAAGTGACCATAGTGAATCGGATCAAAGGTGCCACCGAAAAGTGCTTGAATAGATGGGGAATTAGTTGTTTGTTTAGTTTGTTGAGTCATTAATAAAACTCTCGGGCAGTGATTTACCGCACAATAGCATAGATAAAGTTTCTAATTTTGGCCAAATTGAGTGACCATAATCTTGTTTTAAATGTAATTCAGCTTGGGTAATTAACTGTATTGCATGTTGTAGTTCGCGCAGTGGTAAGCGTTGTAGCGTAGCGCTAATAAGAGGGCGGCGCGCTTGCCAAATTTTATGCTGATCAAATAATTTTTTTAAATTTTTATCGTTACTTTGTTGTTTTAATGTCCAAAGCAATATGAGCTCACGTTGAATTATACGCAATAGAATCACTGCTTCATAATCTTCGCGTTGTAATTGTTGCAGGATATGCCAACTGCGTTTAATTTTGCCTGCAAGTAGTGCATCAACCCAATGATAAGGTGTAAAATTAACAGCATTATTTACTGCTTCTTTGACACGCGGTAAGGTGAGGTTACCGTCAGGATATAATAGTGATAAACGCTCTAATGCTTGATTAAGGGCCAGTAAGTTGCCTTCATAGCAATAGCAAAGAAGCTGATTAGCTTGTTTATCTAAGGTAACAGACATCGCTTTTGCTCGTTGCGTTACCCATTGAGTCAGTCTGGACTGTTCTGGGGTCAGACAATTAATATAGATCCCATCTTGGCCTATTTTTTTACACCAGCCACTATTCTCTTGTGCTTTAGTTAATTTGCCGCCGCGTAATATAAGTAATAAATCAGGATGTAATAATTCAGCCAACTTAAGCAGCTTTTCAGCTATGACTGTGGTAGGGCCACTTTCAGGTAATAGCAAGATAAGGATTTGTCGGCTGGCAAACAGGCTAAGCGATTGACTCAAACGATAAATTGTGTCCCATTCGGTGTTTGTATCTAGCGAATAGCTATAACGTTCTGTAAAACCTTGCTGCTTGGCTACTTGACAAATTTTATCCACACTTTCTTGTGCTAAAAAAGGGTCATTGCCAAAAATCAGGTAACAAGCTCGCAGCTTATCAGCAAGCTGCGAAGTTAGCTGTTCCGGGTAAAGACGGATCATTCTGAGTCTTCCGCTAGCGCTTTTTCAACAGCAACTGATTCTTCAGGCTCATTTTGAATAGTGCTATGAACGATCAGTAACTTACGAATTAACTGACGAGCAGCTTGTTCACGCATTTCTTGTTTAACAAGTTCGTTTTCGGCGTCTTTTGCCAGTGTTTCTAACGGATTATCAAAGAAAGCGCGCTCGACACGGGTTTTGATTGGGTAAACAGCGCCGTTGGGTAGGATAATTTGTGCGCTAACCCAAAAATTTAACTGTTTTTCTGCACTTTTACCATCTTGGTAGATAGAAACAGTTTTGGTGTTTTCCGATGAACCGACAATTTTTAAAAAGGGCACATTCTGCAGATTATCATCGATTAAGTTGACATTATTCAGGCGTAATTGCTGTCTAATTGCGCGTGCCAGCGGACCATAAGGGTCACCGCTACTTAATCTTAATGTTTTTAGTTCTTCAGGTACTTGCGTCGTACCTTGTAAGCGAAATCCACAACCAGCCGTGATCAACACGGCTAAGCTTAGAAATAAGGTAATTAAATAACGCACATTGTCTCCTTATTAAATTAGCCGACAACCAGGTTTAATAGCTTGCCAGGCACGTAAATTACCTTACGGATATTCATACCTTCCAGGTATTTTGCTACACCATATTCTTGCGTTGCTAAAGCTAAAACAGAATCTTGTGATGCATTGATATCGACAGTAATACGTCCACGCACTTTACCATTAACTTGAATAATGACTAATTTAGTATCGTCTATTTTTGCTTGTTCGTCCGCAATCGGCCAAGGCGCATTATCGATATCTTCCTGGTGACCAAGTGCTTTCCACATCATAAAGCAGGCATGAGGAATAATAGGTGACAGCATCCGCACGATAGCCTCTAAAGATTCTTGGAGTAACGCACGATCCTGCTCACTGTCATGGGGGGCACGCGTCAGTTTATTCATAAACTCCATAATAGCGGCAATCGCAGTATTAAAGGCATAACGACGGCCGATATCATCGGTCACTTTAGCGATGGTTTTATGCAGATCTCGCCGTAAATTTTTCTGCTCTGGCGTGAGACTAGTGCTATCTAATGGCGCTGTTTTACCTTTTTGTGTATGTTCAAAAACCGTGCGCCAGAGACGACGAACAAAACGATTGGCACCTTCTACACTGGATTCTTGCCATTCTAAAGTTAGTTCCGGTGGAGCGGCAAACATCATAAATAGGCGGACCGTATCAGCTCCATATTTTTCTACCATTAATTGTGGATCGATGCCGTTATTTTTTGATTTGGACATTTTACTCATTCCGGTATAGAAGAGTTGATGTCCATGTTGATCGGTTGCTTTGACAATCTTACCTTTTTCATCGCGTTCAACCGTTGCATCAACAGGTGATACCCAAACCCGTTGTCCATTTTCACCCAAGTAATAAAAAGCATCGGCTAAAACCATTCCTTGACATAACAAGCGCTTAGCTGGCTCATCGGAATTAACTAAGCCAGCATCTCGCATTAATTTATGGAAAAAACGGAAGTACAATAGATGCATAATGGCATGCTCAATACCACCGATATATTGATCAACGGGTAGCCAGTAATTGGCCGCGGCCGGATCCAGCATTCCTTGCTCATAATTAGGACAAGTATAACGAGCATAATACCAGGATGACTCCATAAAGGTATCAAAGGTATCGGTTTCACGTAATGCCGCATGACCATTGATGTCGGTTTTGGCCCATTGGGGATCGGCTTTGATTGGACTTGTGATCCCATTCATCACAACATCTTCAGGTAAGATGACAGGTAGTTGTTCTTCTGGTACTGGCATAACAGAGCCGTCTTCCATGGTTACCATTGGAATGGGGGCTCCCCAATAACGTTGGCGAGACACGCCCCAGTCACGTAGACGATAATTAACTTTACGCTGAGCAGTACCTTGTGCAACCAGTTTATCGGCTATCGCATTAGCGCCTGTTTGGTTGTCCATACCACTAAATACGCCTGAATTGATTAGTGCATTTTTTTCAGTCAATGGACCAGTTTTTAGATCGGGGAGCCGGCCTTCATTATCAACAATAACTGCTTTAATCGGTAAATGATATTTACTGGCAAATTCCCAGTCGCGCTGATCATGCCCTGGAACCGCCATGACGGCGCCTGTACCATATTCCATTAATACAAAATTGGCTATCCAGATCGGAATTTTTTCATTAGTTAGCGGGTGAATTGCGAACAAATCGGTGGCGATACCTTTTTTTTCCATGGTTGCCATTTCAGCTTCAGCAACTTTGGTATTGCGACATTCATCAATGAAAGCGCTAAGTTTAGTATTTTTTTCTGCCGCGTTTTTTGCTAGCGGATGAGTGGCTGCAATAGCGAGATAAGTCACTCCCATAAAAGTATCAGGTCGCGTAGTATAAACAGTTAGTTTTTCATCCTTGCCTGCCAGTGCAAAGGTAATTTCAACCCCTTCTGAGCGGCCGATCCAGTTACGCTGCATGGTTTTAACTTGTTCTGGCCAGCCATCGAGTCTATCTAAATCATTGAGAAGCTCTTCAGCATATGCGGTAATTTTTATGAACCATTGGGGAATTTCTTTGCGCTCGACAGGAGTATCGCAACGCCAGCAGCAACCATCAATGACTTGCTCGTTAGCCAAGACCGTTAAATCATTTGGACACCAGTTAACGGCGGAGGTTTTTTTATAAACCAAACCTTTTTCATAAAGCTTAGTAAAAAACCATTGCTCCCAACGATAATACTCAGGAGTACAAGTTGTAATTTTTCGGCTCCAGTCATAACCAAATCCGAGCATTTTTAATTGATTTTTCATGTAATCAATATTGGCATAAGTCCAAGGCGCTGGGGCGGTATTATTTTTTACCGCCGCCCCTTCTGCTGGTAAACCGAAAGCATCCCAGCCGATAGGTTGCAGCACATTTTTGCCTAGCATGCGTTGATAACGAGAGATAACATCACCAATGGTATAGTTGCGAACATGGCCCATATGTAGTTGACCAGATGGGTAAGGTAACATTGACAGGCAATAGTATTTTTCTTTGTTATTATCTTCTAATACTTTAAATGTTTGTTTTTCTTCCCAACGACGTTGTACGTATTGTTCTATCTCTTCTGGTCGATATTGTTCTTGCATGATACCGATGTTCCTATGGCGAAAAATGCGGCATTAGCCGCGAATAAAATTGTGAATTATAGATCTGCATAGAATAGCGGATAATTGACCCTAACAACAACTATTGATGAATATTTAGTGGCCAGGCTAAATTAATTTTATCTAGACAAAAGTTCTGTAGATTCAAAGAGTAAAGTTTTAAATTATCCGTCTAGCCCGAATTAGGCCTTTTTTTATATTATTATTTAGCTAATTGGGCAACGGTTTTTGTCACCCAATAACGGATAGTTGAATTAATGTATGATCTTAGCAAGAAATTCTTTAGCACGTTCTGATTTCGGCGCAGCAAAGAAATCGTCTTTATTGCTATCTTCAATAATTTTTCCTTCGTTCATAAAAATCATTCGATGAGCAACTTTTTTAGCAAATCCCATCTCGTGAGTGACGACTATCATGGTCATGCCTTCATTAGCAAGCTTTATCATCACATCAAGTACTTCGTTGATCATTTCTGGATCTAATGCTGAGGTTGGCTCGTCAAATAGCATCGCAATCGGATCCATACAGAGTGCTCTGGTAATGGCAACGCGTTGTTGTTGCCCACCAGATAATTGAGCTGGAAATTTATTGGTGTGGTTAGCTAATCCAACTCGCTCTAATAGTTTTAAGGCGGTGCTTTCAGCGGTTTTTTTATCTCTGTTTAAGACCTTTATTTGTGCTAGTGTTAAATTTTCAATAATTGATAGATGAGGGAATAGTTCAAAATGTTGAAATACCATACCTACTTTTGACCGCAATTTAGCCAAATCGGTCTTTTTGTCATTAACATGAACATTATCAATATATATTTCACCGCTTTGAATTGGCTCCAAACCATTAATGGTTTTTATTAATGTTGATTTACCTGAACCAGAGGGGCCACAGATAACGACAACTTCCCCCTTTTTGACATCCATCGAACAATCAGAAAGCACCTGAAACTGTCCATACCATTTAGAAACATTTTTTAAAGAAATCATTAATAGTCCTTTTTCAGATAACTGACCAGCATAAATCTAAATAAATCAATAAAAAATCAAATTTTTTAACAAATAATAAATTATTATAATAAAAGAGAACATTAATTTAATGATAAATATTAATAAGCAAGATAAAACCGGATCATCGGTGGTTTAATCCATGATGATAATTAATATATGCTAAATTAGTTAATCTTCTTTTCGCTTAATAAAGCATGCCCATATAAGAAATAGAGTCACCAAGGCCCACATAGGCCAGTTACTCCAACGTGCATAAGGTGTAAGACCTGATGTTGGTGTTACCTCGGTATTTAATACTGAGCGAGTAAATTGAGGAAGTTTAGCCTGAATATCTCCATCGGCTGTGATCACTGCCGTAACACCGTTATTAGTGGCACGCAATAGTGGTCGGCCAAGCTCAAGCGCACGCATGCGCGCCATTTGAAAGTGTTGCCATGGGCCGATAGAATGGCCAAACCAGGCATCATTTGAAACTGTTAATAGAAAATCAGTATTTGATTTAAAGTTATCTCTGACTTGGGAGCCTAAAATAATTTCATAGCAGATAACGGCAGTTAAATGAATATTGCCAGCAGATAACTGCTGTTGCTCATAATCACCACGACTAAAACCTGACATGGGTAAATTGAATAAAGGGGCAATGGGGCGAAGAATATCTTCTAATGGCACAAATTCACCAAAAGGCACTAGGTGGTGTTTTTGATAACGGTTACTGGTTGGATATTGATAAGGTTTATTTTCTCCCAGCACAATAATACTATTAAAAAAATCACTCACGCCTTGTTTGCTTGGTTTGGCATCAACAATGCCAGTAATTAAGCGAGTATTTTGTAAGTGTAGTAGCTTATCTAATGAGGTTAGCCAAATGTAATTATCTAATTCGATCGAGGGTATAGCCGATTCAGGCCAAATAATGATATTAGCGTTGCCAAAATAAGGTCTGGATAGATCGAGATAGGTGCTAATAGTTTGTTCGAGAAATCCTGGTTGCCATTTTAAGCTTTGCGGAATATTACCTTGAACTAAAACAACTTGTGATTTCTTTTCTGCGACCGGTGTAAACCAGTGATAATTTTTAATTACTAGCGGTAAAAATAATAAGATCACGGCCGTGATTAACGGAATAACTCGACGTTTTATGCAAGCAAAAACCAAACAACTGCTAATAATCAGCAATAGCAAGGTTATCATCTCCACGCCAAATATCGGTGCAATGCCTTTAAGTGGCCCATCAATTTGGCTGTAACCAAATTGCAACCAAGGGAAACCAGTTAGTATCCAGCCACGTAAATATTCAGTTATTTGCCATATTGCTGGCGCGGCAAAAAAAAAGCGTGCAATATTAAGGCGTGAAAAGAATCTATTGAGCAGATAAGCAAATAGCGCGGGATAAAGTGATAAATAAGCCGCCAATAAGATAACTAAAAAGACATTAACCAGCAATGGCATACCGCCAAAATCGGCAATACTCACATAAACCCAGTTAATACCACTGCCAAATAAACCAATACCCCAGCAAAATGCTATCAAACTGGCTTGTTTGCTCGAGCGGGTAACAATTAGCAGTTGTAGGCCAAACAGAGAAAAAAGAGCGGCTAACCAAAAATCAAAAGGTGAAAAAGCCAGTGTTCCGCAGAGCCCGAAAAATAACGCGATCAAGGCTCGTAACCACTGACATTGATAGAGTGGTTTTTTTTTCATTAATGCTATTCTTCTACAAGATTTGGAATAGGTGCTTCATCAGGGATTTTTACCTGAACTTGAATGATTTTACGGCTATCAGCCATGGTAATTTTAAAGATATAACCATCAATCGTGATAATTTCACCACGCGCGGGCAAATGGCCGAATGCTTGCATCACCAAACCACCAATGGTATCAACTTCTTCATCGTTAAAGCGTGTGCCAAATGCTTTGTTGAAATCATCAATTTGGGTTAACGCACGAACAGAGTAAGCATGTTTGCTTAGTTGGCGAATATCAATGTCATCTTCATCATCATATTCGTCTTCAATCTCACCAACAATTAATTCAAGAATATCTTCGATGGTAACTAAGCCGGAAACACCACCAAATTCATCGATGACAATTGCCATATGATAGCGTTGTGAGCGAAACTCTTTTAATAACAGATCAACACGTTTACTTTCAGGTACCACTACGGCAGGGCGTAATACTTTATCAATATTGAAAGGTTCAGCATCGGTACGCATAAATGGCAGTAAATCTTTCGCCATCAATAGACCTTCAATATGATCTTTATCTTCACTAATTACTGGAAAACGAGAATGGGCTGAGTCGATAATTACATCAAGGCATTCATCTAACGATTGATTTCGTTTTAAGGTTACTATCTGCGAGCGTGGGATCATAATATCCCGAACACGTTCGTCAGAAATATTCATTACGCCTTCAAGCATTTCTCTGGTATCAGGATCAATAACATCTTTTTGTTCTGAATCACGAATTAGTTCAACTAAGTCATCACGATTTTTTGGTTCACCGTGAAATAATTGATTTAGGCGCCCGAAAAAACTCTTTTTCGAGTGATTGTCATTGTTGGTAGGATGGTCGTCGCTCATGGCGTTTTATTAATATTTCTCTCGGTAGTTAATCGTATCATACATTGTTTAGCATGAAATTAGCATTATGATCACGCTTTTTCATGCTGATAAGGATCAGGATAACCTAATTTTTGCATAATTTCAGTTTCTATTGTCTCCATTTCTTCTGCCTCAAAGTCATTCTGATGATCATAACCTAGTAGATGAAGACAACCATGTATTACCATATGCGCCCAGTGAGCATCTAAGGTTTTGTGTTGTTCAATGGCTTCTTTTTCAACTACTTGACGACAAATAACCAGATCACCGAGTAAGGGTAATGTAATATTATCTAATGCCTCAAATGGAAAGGATAGCACATTTGTTGGCTTATCTTTTCCTCGATAGGTCAGATTTAAATATTGGCTTTCTGTAATATCGACAATACGAATTGTAACTTCACTTTCAGCTTGAAATTGTGGCAGAAAAGACTCAAGCCAATGTTGGAATGTCGTTTCATCGGGTAAGCCATGATGATCGCTACAGGCAAGCTGGAGATCAAGAATAACGGATTGCAAGCTAATATCTCCCTTTTTATAGAGCGCCTGAAGGCTCTTTTTGTTGACGAAGTAACTGTTTGCGTTCTTGTTCTTTTGCTTCCCAATTTTCGTAGGCAATAACCACTTTTGCCACTATAGGATGACGTACTACATCATCACTATGAAAGAAATTAAAGCTAAGTTCTTTAACTTCAGAAAGTACTTCAATTGCGTGGCGTAAACCTGATTTATGGCCACGCGATAGATCAATTTGCGTTAAATCTCCAGTGATCACGGTTTTAGAGTTAAACCCGATACGGGTCAAAAACATTTTCATCTGTTCAATCGTGGTATTCTGGCTTTCATCAAGAATGATAAAAGCATCATTCAGGGTACGACCTCGCATATAGGCTAAGGGTGCGACTTCAATCACATTGCGCTCAATCAATTTTTCTACTTTTTCAAAACCAAGCATTTCAAATAAGGCATCATAAAGAGGGCGTAAATAAGGATCAACTTTCTGACTGAGATCACCTGGTAGAAAGCCAAGTTTTTCACCGGCCTCGACAGCTGGGCGAGTGAGTAGGATTCGACGTATTTCTTGTCTTTCTAAAGCATCAACAGCAGCTGCAACGGCGAGATAGGTTTTACCTGTTCCGGCGGGACCAATGCCGAAAGTAATGTCGTGGCTAAGCATATTAGCAATATATTGTGCCTGATTGGCTGTGCGTGGTTTGATAGCGCCTCGTTTGGTTTTAATGTTGATGAATTTATCGTAATTGCCAACATTTTCAACTGATTGTTCAACAAATTTACTTTCCATAATAGATAAGTGGATTTGTTCAGGGACAATGTCAGGGATAATGCCACGAATAGGGGCTGTATCAACATATAAACGGCGTAAAACATTACTAGCTGCGTTGATATTAAGTGGTTTGCCAATTAGTTTGAAACGGTTATTTCGACGATTAATTTCAATACCGAGTCTGCGCTCCAATTGCTTTATATTATCATCGAACGGCCCACAAAGGCTAATTAACCGTTGATTATCAGCCGGTTCTAAAAATATTTCGCTAGTGGCAATGTGTGAATTATCTTTTGGGGTCACAGAGTCTCTCTATTTAATATTAAGGTTGGTAATTTGCTACACCAAGATCATCTTCTTTACGTGTCCGAGCAATAACCGATTCGGGTGATTCTTGGCTCCTTAACGCCATGCTATCTTCATTTTTGACAACCTTTCCGCGCAAAGAATTGGCATAGACATCGACAATTTCGACATCGACAAACTTTCCGATCATATTTTGTGTACCTTCAAAGTTTACCACCCGATTATTTTCGGCGCGGCCAGAAAGTTCCATAATATTTTTACGGGAAGGTCCTTCAACCAGAATACGTTGAATGCTACCCAACATTGTTCGGCTATAATTCATTGCTTGCTGATTAATACGTTGCTGAAGTAGATAGAGGCGCTGTTTCTTTTCATCTTCACTCACATCATCAGGCAAATCAGCAGCAGGGGTACCCGGGCGTGGTGAGTAGATAAAACTAAAACTCATATCAAAATTAACATCAGCAATTAGTTGCATGGTTTTTTGAAAATCATCTTCTGTTTCACCAGGAAAACCAACAATAAAATCGGAACTAATGAGAATATCAGGTCGTGCTTTACGTAATTTACGGATAATACTTTTATACTCCAGGGCCGTATGTGATCTTTTCATCATTGTCAAAATACGATCTGAGCCGCTTTGAACGGGAAGATGTAAGAAGCTAACAAGTTCAGGGGTATCTTCATAGACAGCGATAATATCGTCGGTAAACTCAATTGGATGACTGGTGGTAAAACGGATGCGATCAACGCCATCAATGGCGGCAACCAGACGTAATAATTCCGCAAATGAACAAATGTTACCGTCAAAAGTTGCTCCACGATAGGCATTAACGTTTTGACCTAATAAGTGAATTTCACGTACTCCTTGCGCCGCTAACTGTGCGATTTCAAATAAAACATCATCACATGGTCGGCTTACCTCCTCACCCCGCGTGTAAGGCACGACACAAAATGAGCAGTATTTATTGCAGCCTTCCATAATGGAAACATAAGCGGAAGGGCCTTCTGCTCGAGGTTCCGGTAATCGATCAAATTTTTCAATTTCTGGAAAACTGATGTCGACAATTGGACTACGCGTACCTTTAACTTGATTGATCATCTCTGGTAGACGATGCAAAGTTTGTGGGCCGAAAATGATATCAACACTAGGGGCACGTTGACGAATGAAATCCCCCTCCTGTGAAGCGACACAACCACCAACTCCGATAATAATATCAGGATTAACCTCTTTTAAATTTTTCCAGCGTCCTAATTGATGAAATACTTTTTCTTGCGCTTTTTCACGAATTGAGCAGGTATTTAGTAGTAGAATATCGGCTTCTTCGGCAATCTCTGTTAATTGATATCCATGGGTGCTGTTGAGCAGGTCAGCCATTTTTGATGAATCATATTCATTCATCTGGCAGCCCCAGGTTTTAATGTATAGTTTTTTATTCGTCAACATTTTGTCTATCCGAAGTTTTCAGCAGCAAAATCTGTCATACTGAAAACATTATGTATTAAATTAGAAAATTTTGATATGTATTGTATTCGTTTGGAGCATCGCTGACCAGTATGTAGAATAGATTATTAGTAAATGACTTAAGAAAAACTAGCCCTACTATTAGATTGATAACTATTGATAGTTAAGATGATATGAATAAAATAGATGAAAATTATGACATTGTCGTCGTTGGTGCGGGTATGATAGGTGCAGCTATGGCAATTGGATTAGCCAAAGAAGGTTGGCGGATCCTATTAATTGAACATATTAAACCTGCACCTTTCGATCCGTTAGCACAGCCTGATTTACGGGTTTCAGCGCTAAGTTGTACTTCCGTGGATCTACTTAAGCAACTTGGGGTGTGGAATAGTGTTTTAAAGATGCGGGTTGCGCCTTATCGAAGATTAGAAACATGGGAAGGAGATAATGCCCATGTGATGTTTGAAGCAAACAGCCTTGGTTTACCTGAACTGGGTTATATGGTTGAAAACCGTATTTTGCAATTGGCATTATGGCAACAATTTTCTCAATATCCCAATCTTACCTTGCTATGCCCCGCCAAATTGGTTGCAATGCAGCGTCACCATCAACAGTGGAAAATTACCTTAAATAACAACCAGCAATTTTTGGCAAATTTAATTATTGCTGCTGATGGTGCCCGTTCACAGGTGCGTTCTTTAGCTGGAATTGGTAGTAGTGGTTGGCAATATGGTCAATCATGTCTGCTTATTACGGTTAAGATGGAACAACCACAACAGGATATTACTTGGCAACAATTTTTTCCTTCTGGCCCGCGCGCATTTTTGCCTTTATTTGATCATTGGGCCTGTTTGGTTTGGTATGATAAACCTGCCCGAATTAGACAACTGCAAGCTATGTCTTTGGAGCAACTGAGGCAAGAAATTATGTCAGCTTTTCCAGCTCGCCTTGGCTCACTGCAAGTAGTTGCTAAAGGTAGTTTTCCACTAAACCGCCATCATGCTAATCGTTATGTTGACGAAGGGCTAGCGTTGATTGGCGATGCTGCTCATAGTATTAACCCACTTGCGGGGCAGGGCGTAAATCTCGGTTACCGTGAAGTTGATAGTCTATTAAAGGTGTTGATTGATGCCAAGGCGCATTTATTACCTTGCTATGCCCAAAACACTTTGCTGATTTATCAAAAAGATAGAATGCTAGATAATAAATTGATGCAGGCAGGCATGGATACTATCTATACACTGTTTAGTTCCCAATTAGCGGCTGTAAAATCTGGCCGAAATTTAGCCTTAATGCTAGTACAAAGACTAAATGGCGTTAAGAAAAGGGTACTAAAATATGCTTTAGGTTTATGAAATAAAGACAGTTATGGTTTTTTTGACTGCGGTATCGTCAAATCTTTTTTTTAGACTAACACCATGACAAAATTAATTAAATTGTGAGACGGATCAAAAAACCATCATTTTTGTCATTTCTTTGTGAATCACGTGTTATACTGTATATAGTTATTTGTTTTTGTTCATAAAGTTATCGTTTTTTACTGGTGTTGGCAGTCAACTTGGCATATATTTTTGACTATTTCTATCATATTGGTGTGATTTTAATAGCCCTATTTTGATGTTTTTATTTTATGCGTTTGAAGTAAATCGCCGCTGTTTTTCAGCGGCGTTGTTAATTATGTATCTACTCACTACTCACTAATTTATAAAAACATTTGCTATCGATGTCTTATATTTTAATTTAGCTTCCAAGGGGATATGGTTAGGCTTTCTCAACCGTATAGGCTAACCTCTACCTCCTTTAGAGGTTGAGCCGCTTAAAGCCCAAATTAATATAATAAAAGTTTTAAGATACGATCGGTATTTGAATGAGCCATCTTTAGTTAACTAATTAGATAATAATTTTTTAATACAGGATAAATAATACTATTAGAAATAAATTCAGAACCTTCTAATGTTAAGTATCCATAGTCCCAAACGATAGGTATATTATGATTATCAATTTTTGCTAAACAAATATCTCTGTCACAACGTGTATCTAAAATAGAAATAACAATTATATCTTTATTTTTATACTTTGCCTTTATAGCACCATTAGTTTTGAATAAATTATAATCGAAAATTACTTCGTTTTTGTCACAGCAAAAGTGCCATTTTAACTAAGATTTATCAATAAAGTAGAAATAACGGAAGTTTGAACTCAGATTTTAGATCGACAACCATTAAAATTAATGGCTGTTAACGCTATTGTATTATCGTTTTAATTTATTTGTAATTTATAGTACATATTTCTTTTACTTGGTAGCAACGCCAACAATAATGTATTTCCAATCATTTGGAGTAATTTTTGCCACGACATCATCAAATTTACTTAATATTTTTCGTTGCTTTTCGTTTCTTCCAAAACATGAAGTAACCCCAAATGTTTTATATTTTACAGATGAGAATTGATTTAAAAATAACATCATTTCATTTATTGAAACATATCTCCAGTTATCACCCCATTTTACAAATTTTTTTCTCATCAACTGATGTAATGGTGATGCAATAAGATT
Source organism: Arsenophonus apicola (assembly GCF_020268605.1). NCBI lineage: Bacteria > Pseudomonadati > Pseudomonadota > Gammaproteobacteria > Enterobacterales > Morganellaceae > Arsenophonus > Arsenophonus apicola. Next base: position 2,273,898 of record NZ_CP084222.1, on the reverse strand, counting down.
TTCTATGAACCAAAATTCACCCTCTTTTCTTAACGCACGATATATTTCAGATATGGCAATTTTTTGGTTAGTAATATTATCATCATAACCTAGTGCTCCTAGTATGGATTTTGACATGATGACATCTAATTCATTTTCGTATGGAATTTTTAGCACATCCACTTCTTTATATTGTATTAATTGACTAACACTATATTTTTTATGCTTTCGTTTGGCATCATCAGTAGGTCCATCTTTATCGGAGCATATAACGTTTGCTCCATTCATTGCAGCCCATAATGACAACCCACCATTTCTGCTGCCTAACTCCAATACTAAAGCGTTATCAAGATTTATATCGCTGTTTTTTGGCCAGTAATTTAAACATTTTTTCCAGTTATCTATATCCCATTCAATAATATCTTTAATTAATCCACTTTTCATTTTGAAACCTTCTTCGGTGTTCCTTTAGTTAACAGCTCACATGTTAACTGAAGTGTATGTATTTACTGTTTCGGGTTTTACAGCTTTTATACGCGGCATACTATTTTTAACCAATGGTGTATTAAGGTGCAATTTTTGATTTATTGAGGTTTAAATGCTTTAGCGTTTACAAAATTTACTGCAAACAATGGCTGGGGTACCAGGATTCGAACCTGGGAATGCCGGAATCAGAATCCGGTGCCTTACCGCTTGGCGATACCCCAATCGGGGATAGTTGATATAATAGTTGAAATTTATAATATGGCTGGGGTACCAGGATTCGAACCTGGGAATGCCAGGATCAAAACCTGGTGCCTTACCGCTTGGCGATACCCCAACTTAATAAACGATAAACTAACTAACATCTATAAATTGGCTGGGGTACCTGGATTCGAACCAGGGAGTGCCAGGATCAAAACCTGGTGCCTTACCGCTTGGCGATACCCCAACAAGAATATAAACTATTTTTATAAAGAATGGTGCGGGAGGCGAGACTTGAACTCGCACACCTTGCGGCGCCAGAACCTAAATCTGGTGCGTCTACCAATTTCGCCACTCCCGCAAATTATGGTGGCTACGACGGGAATCGAACCTGTGACCCCAGCATTATGAGTGCTGTGCTCTAACCAGCTGAGCTACGTAGCCATCTTTTTGCACAACCTTTATTGGCGTTGCGGGGCGCATTATGCGTATATCGCCCCGAGTCGTCAACTGATTTTTTTACGATTTACACAGAAAAATATCTGTTTGTTTGGCTTGTAATCATTTTGTCGATAAAATCGACAAAAAATAACGGTGTTATCGCCAAATAATAATAGCTTGATATGGCAAATATAAAAACTAATTAAGTTAAGACATTTTTGCTAATGAAATAAACGATGCTTTTTACTGCAATGATAGTGATAATCTTCATTAACAACCAAAAGCATTTATTAATTTATTGAGATAAAAAGTTAATGTTGATTGAGCAATTTATTAGTTAGCGCATAATATTGTATATCTAAGCTGCAACTTTTGCAGCGATTAATAATTGCTATTGTGTATTAAAAATTTTTAATTAATAGATAAATGTTATTTGCAGCATAAATTTTTTATATTGCTGCTAGTAAAAAATATCCAACAATGTATTACACCGTTATTGCTATTCAAGCAAATGTTGCAAAAGTTCGCCGTTTAACATAGCACGTTTAGTTAATGCGAAAGCGCCGATAGCTGAATTATGTACCAGTTGTGAAGTAACAATCGGTAAATCATTACGAAAATCTTTTAGTGCTTGGGTTTTGATACAGTTTTGCATGGCGGGTAGGAGAACTTTTTCGGCTGCTGTGATTTCCCCTGCAATGACAACCTTTTGTGGATTAAATAGGTTAATAATAATGGCAATCGCTTTACCAAGATGATGACCTACATGTTTAATTACTTCAATTGCTAACGGATCGTTTTTATTTGCTGCCTGGCAAATTGCTTTAATAGAACAATTATTGGGTTTTAATTGGCTTGGATAATTTTGTTCAAGTTGTTGCCTAATTCTATTTTCAATAGCGCTATTAGCTGCAATTGTTTCCAGACAACCAAAGTTACCGCAATGACAACGCTCACCTAATGGATCTATTTGTATATGACCGACTTCACCCAGGTTATAACGGTTGTTCAATAAAATTTCACCTCCCATAATCACACCTGCTCCAGCGCCATGATGGATGCGTACAAAAATTGAATCGGCGCAATTTTGTGTTGCACCGAAATAATGTTCTGCCAGTGCAAAACTACGAATATCGTGACCGATAAAACAGGTCATTTTGAAATGCTCTTTCAGATTACGCAGTAACTGCCAGTTATGTACTTTTATATGGGGCATATAATGGACAATTCCTGCTTTAGGATTGACTAAGCCCGGTAAAATGACTGAAATAGCAATCAACTCGCGATTAGGACGTTGATATTGTTGAATGAAATTTTCAATAGCTGCGATTAAATGATTTTCTATTTCTTGTTGGCCGGTTTCGGGTAATGGTGAATGGGCTTCAGCAAGCATTTTGCCGTTTAAGGCGTAAAGTGCTAATGTACAATCACGACGACCTAATCTTACGCCAATGCTATGAAAATGTGATGTTCAGAGATAATTGAAATGGGTCGGCGACCTCCGGTGGAGGCTTGTTGAGCGACTTCTTTAATTAAGCCGCGCTCAAGTAATTGGCGCGTTATTTTGGTTACACTAGCAGGCGCCAGTTGGCTCTGTTCTGAGATCTGAATTCGAGAAATAGGGCCATTCTGATCAATAATTCGATATACCACAGCACTATTTAATTGTTTAACTAAATCAATATTACCAATTTGTTTCAAAATGTAATTGTGACTCATCAGTATATATGCTCGTTACAGTTCGATTTCACGGCCATTAACAATGGTTTTACGGATAATGAAGTCGCGATTAAATACGATAAGGTTGGCAACTTTATCTTTTTCTATGCTCCCAAGTTTTTTGTCGACACCAATAGCACGAGCCGGATAAAGTGTAGCCATTCGTAGCGCTTCATCTAATGCAATACCTACATGTTCAACGCTATTTTTGACAGCATCTATCATCGTTAAAGATGAACCGCTTAATGTACCATTTTTATCAACACATAATCCATCACGATAATATATGGTTTTACCAGCAAAGGTAAAATAATCCATTTCATTACCATTAGGATCAAGTCCAGCAGGTGCGGTGGCATCTGTTACTAGAATTAATTTATCGCCTTTTAATTGTTTACTATCACGAATATTAGCCCAGTGAACATGTAAACCATCGGCAATAATTCCAGCATATACATTTGGTGTATTGTAAATAGCACCAACTAATCCAGGAGCACGACCTGAAATAGCAGGCATAGCATTGAAAATATGAGTTGAGAATTGAATACCTGCCTTGAAACCATTCTGAGCCTCTTCGTAAGTTGCATTGGAATGACCGGCTGAAACAACAATACCTGCTTCAACTAATTGATGAATATATTTTTCTGCAACTATTTCTGGTGCTAAGGTAATTTTAGTGATCACATCGGCATTTTGACATAAATAGTTGATCATTTCGGCAGAAGGTTTACGAATATATTCGGTATTATGTGTACCTTTTTTGACTGGGTTAATGTAAGGTCCTTCAATATGTAACCCTAATGCCTGATTTTTATATTTGGCCAGATAATCACGCATCGTTTCTATGGCTGTTTTGATCAACGGATCAGGGCTAGTGATCAAGGTAGGTAGGAAGCTAGTACAGCCATTTCGTTCATTGGTTTTTTGCATAATCTCCAGCGTCTTAATTGAGATATCTGCTGGATTATCATTGAATTGTACGCCACCGCAGCCATTAACTTGTAAATCAATAAATCCTGGCGCGAGAATGGCATTTTGTAGATCACGAATTTCAATATCCTGAGGTAATTTTGCAATTGGACAAACCTGTTTTATTTGTTCTTTTTCAATAATAACTGCATGATTGTCAAGCTTTTCATAACCTGTATAAATAATGCAGTTGGTTAATGCATACATGATATTTTACTCTTTTATTAGAAACAGAAAATAGGATAATCTATCAAATTATTAGCCTATTTTTAGCTAGGCGATAGTATTGAATTTTACTATCTTAATTTAACTAGCAAATTGATTAATGATGTCAGATTCTAATTGACGGAAATATTTTAAAGTTTTTACTTTTAACTCAAGGGTTGCTGGTTCATCACAAACCAGGGCTGATTTTGCATGCATTTGTAGGCAACTAATCGTCCACATATGGTTAATCGAGCCTTCTACCGCAGCTTCAACGGCTAATGCCTTATTGGCACCGGTTGCCAGGACTAAAATTTCTTCGGCATCAAGTAGGGTCCCAACACCAACCGTGACAGCATATTTAGGCACTAGATCGATATTGTTGTCAAAAAAACGAGAATTTGCCTGCCGAGTCTCTGGTGTTAGCGTTTTGATCCGGGTTCGAGAAGAAAGCGATGAAGCTGGCTCATTGAAGGCTATATGGCCATCACTACCAACCCCCCCCATGAATAGATGTATTTTACCATAAGACTTGATTTTATCTTCGTAACGTTTACATTCAGCGTCGATATCTTTTGCATTACCATCAAGTAAGTTAATATTATTTTTCGAGATATCGATATGGTTAAAGAAATTTTCATACATGAAAGTATGATAGCTTTGGGGATGATTCTGCGGGATCCCGACATATTCATCCATATTGAAAGTAACCACATTTTTAAAACTAACTTTACCTGCCTTAAAAAGATTAATCAGCTCATGATAAGTAGCTAGAGGTGTTCCGCCTGTGGGCAGTCCTAATACAAATGGATGTGCAGCCGTTGGATTGAATTGGTTAATTTTATTTGCAATGTAATTAGCGGAAAAAAGACCGACATTTTTTGCAGTTGTTAGAGGAATCAGCCTCATTATTTTTTACCTCACTTAATTTTGCTGCATATCAGCTATATTTTAATGATTTTGTATTATTCTTTGCTATTAATTCAGTTTTTATAACGCAAAGATTGTCTATTTGTTAACGTCTGAAATCTAGTAAAAATAAGATATTTTTCATAAAAAAAAAAGATTTTTTGTTTAGCCACTATTTTAATCAAATAACAGAGTGACATTTAGACTTTTATCACAACTTTAGCTGATTTAATTTGTGATGCAAAATAATAGGGTCTAAGTGACTTAATGATAATATATGCAAAAAATTGAATATTTATAATATTTAGCCATAAGATCTCAGTAATGAGGTTATTCAAGGGGAAAACAGAGTGAATGTGTTAAGTTATTTGCAGCGAATAGGTCGTGCTCTAATGGTACCTGTTGCTGTGTTACCTGCCGCTGCCATTTTAATGGGGATTGGTTATTGGATTGATCCTAACGGCTTAGGGGCTAATAGTACCATTGCCGCTTTATTGTTCAAATCTGGCGCGGCAATTATAGATAATATGTCAACCCTGTTTGCAATTGGTGTTGCTTATGGTTTGTCGAAAGATAAAGATGGTTCAGCGGCATTAACCGGTTTTGTTGGTTTTTTAGTGGTAACCACCCTATGTTCTCCGACTGCTTTTTCGATGATCATGGGCGTTGCTAGCGAGCAGGTCCCAGCGGCATTTAACAAAATTAATAATCAGTTTATCGGGATATTGGTCGGTGTATTGGCTGCGGAACTTTATAATCGCTATAGTGGTGTCGAGTTACCAAAAGCTTTGTCGTTCTTTAGTGGCCGCCGTTTAGTACCTATATTGACTTCATTTTTGATGATCCTGGTGTCCTTCGTTCTGATGTATGTTTGGCCATTCATTTATAATGTATTAGTGGTGTTTGGTGAAAATATTAAAGATTTGGGTTCATTAGGTGCCGGTATTTATGCTTTTTTCAATCGTCTGTTGATCCCGGTTGGATTACATCATGCATTAAATTCAGTATTTTGGTTTGATGTGGCGGGTATTAATGATATTCCCAACTTTTTGGCGGGAGCTAAATCGTTGGCAGCAGGTATGGCCGAAAAAGGGATTACGGGGCGTTATCAAGCTGGATTTTTCCCCATTATGATGTTTGGTTTGCCAGGCGCGGCATTGGCCATTTATCACTGTGCCCGCCCGGAAAATAAAGCAAAAGTCGCTGGTATCATGATGGCGGGTGCTTTTGCCGCCTTTTTTACTGGCATTACTGAGCCACTCGAATTCTCATTTATGTTTGTTGCGCCGATTCTTTATGTCATTCATGCGCTATTAACTGGATTTTCTGTTTATATTGCCGCTGCAATGCATTGGATCTCGGGTTTTGGCTTTAGTGCGGGTTTAGTCGATATGTTACTGCAGAGTCATAATCCATTAGCAGTGCATTGGTATATGTTGATTTTCCAGGGTTTAATTTTCTTTGGTTTATATTATGTCATATTTCGTTTTGTGATTAATAAGTTCAATTTAATGACTCCTGGTCGCGAAATGACAAACGAGCAGCAAGAGGTTGATGATTATGACAAAGATATCACGATCAGTGATAAAAATATTACCCATGAAGCATACCAATATCTTGCGGCGGTAGGGGGAACCGATAATTTAACAGTAATCGATGCTTGTATTACTCGTTTACGTCTAGGTGTAAAAACCGTTGATATTGTTAATGATGATTTGGTAAAAAAATTGGGTGCATCAGGCATTATTCGTTTAAATAAACATAATGTGCAAATTATTGTTGGAACGCGAGCAGAAATGATAGCAGAAGCAATGAAAAAGATTGCCGCAAGAGAAGTTGTTGCACCATCAAATTTTGTTGAGAAAGATAATCGACAATCAGCACTAAAAGTAAAAAATAAACCTGCTGGGCAAACGATTTTAACGTTGGTTGCGCCGGTTAGTGGTGAAATTTATTCCCTTGATGAAGTTCCTGATGAAGCTTTTGCCAGCCGTATTGTCGGTGATGGTTTAGCGATCAAGCCAACGAATGGTGAGGTGTTAGCGCCTGTCGCGGGTAAGATTGTAAAAATTTTTGCTACCAATCATGCTTTCTGTATTGTGACGAATGAAGGTGTTGAAGTGATCGTTCATATGGGTATTGATACTGTGGCGTTAAAGGGGCAGGGTTGCGAGCGTTTAGTTGCAGAAAATAGTGACGTAAAGGTAGGTCAGCCAATCCTGAAACTAGATCTGCCTTACTTAGAGCAGCATGCTAAATCAATGATAAGTCCAATTATTATCAGTAATATTGATGATTATCAGGGATTGACAATAGTGGCAACGGGTGAAGTAATCGCGGGAATAACGCCAATTTATGATATATTGAAGTGATGTGTTTTATTATTATGATTTGATATAATAACCGTAGAATTAATAATGGATAAAAACGGGAAGGGTTATGAACCTCCCGTTTTTCCTTTATGCGCTTTTCATTAATTCAATAAAGCCTAATAATATGTGTTAATAAACGGTTGTTTCTAATTCGGATATCGTAGATGATAAAAGCGTTATTAACATGCTTTTGCATTGAGGAACTATGACAATGAATGAGGCAGATACTCGCCCAACAAATTTCATTCGCCAGATTATTGATGAAGATTTGGCTACAGGTAAACATACTCATGTACATACCCGTTTTCCACCTGAACCAAATGGTTATTTACATATTGGTCATGCGAAATCAATCTGTCTGAATTTTGGTATTGCTAAGGATTATCAGGGTCAATGCAATTTGCGTTTTGATGATACTAATCCAGTTAAAGAAGATGTTGAATATGTTAATTCTATTCAAGAAGATGTGAAGTGGCTAGGTTTTAATTGGAGTGGTAACGTTAAATATTCGTCAGATTATTTTGATGACCTTTATCAATATGCTATTGAGCTGATTAAAAAAGGCTTAGCTTATGTTGATGAATTAAGTCCTGATGCTATTCGTGAATATCGAGGAACTTTAAAGCAGCCAGGTAAAAATAGTCCATATCGTGATCGCAGTATTGAGCAAAATTTGCAGCTATTTGACAAGATGCGAGCGGGTGAATTTGAAGAGGGTAAGGCCTGTTTGCGCGCTAAAATTGATATGTCATCTCCTTTTATAGTTATGCGTGATCCGGTTTTATATCGAATAAAATATGCTAAGCACCACCAATCAGGTAATAAATGGTGTATTTATCCAATGTATGATTTTACCCATTGTATTTCGGACGCATTAGAGGGGATTACTCACTCACTTTGTACCCTTGAATTTCAGGATAATCGCCGCTTATATGATTGGGTATTAGACAATATTACCATTGATTGTCATACAAGACAGTATGAGTTTTCACGTTTAAATCTTGCCTATACGGTGATGTCAAAACGTAAACTAAATCAGTTAGTGGCAGAAAACAGGGTTGAAAATTGGGATGATCCTAGAATGCCAACTATTTCAGGTTTACGTCGGCGTGGCTATACGGCTGCATCAATTCGTGAGTTTTGTCGGCGTATTGGCGTTACCAAGCAAGATAATACGGTTGAAATGGCAGCATTGGAGTCTTGCATTCGTGATGATCTAAATGAAAATGCACCACGAGCCATGGCGGTATTAGATCCAATAAAATTAGTGATTGAAAATATGCTTGCTAGTGAGCAGATGCTGACAATGTATAATCACCCGAACAAACCTGAGATGGGTACCCGTCAAGTCCCATTTAGTCGAGAACTTTATATTGATCGGGCTGATTTTCGTGAAGAAGCTAATCGGCAATATAAGCGCTTAGTTTTAGGTAAAGAGGTGCGTTTACGTAATGCTTATATTGTACAGGCTAATCGGGTTGATAAAGATGCAGCAGGTAATATTACTACGATTTATTGTACTTATGATGCTGATACATTAAATAAAGATCCTGCCGACGGACGTAAAGTCAAAGGGGTTATCCATTGGGTAAGTGCATTACATGCGCTGCCAGCAGAAATCAGGTTGTATGATCGCTTATTTACGGTGCCTAATCCTGCCGCAGAAGAGGACTTTTTAGCCGTTATTAATCCAGATTCTTTAGTGATTCGGCGTGGGTTTGTTGAACCAAGTTTAATTACCGCGCAAGCTGGAAAAGCTTATCAGTTTGAACGCGAGGGCTATTTTTGTGCTGATAGCCATGATCATACGGCTGAACAGTTGGTATTTAATCGCACGGTAGGGTTAAGAGATAGTTGGGCAAAAATAGCCAGCTAAGAAATTATATCATTGATAGTCACTATAAAAAGCGTGGTTGATAACCACGCTTTTTTTATTAAAAAGAAGAGAGAGGGTTTATTTGGGTAGTATATTTTTTAAATAGAAAAATATGGCTTTAAGTCATAGATTTCTAGTTGGTTAAAACAAGATAATCACTCTTTGGCAAATATAATTATTAAACTGACCCATTGGCCATTAATAAGGATGTTATGCCATGCCAAACTTTATCAATTCAAGCTATTTAATAAAAAATGTGTTTTTGCCTAAAGAGTCGCAGCTAATATCTCCTAAGGACAATATGCTCTCTTCATTAAAGACTATCCATAATAGTAATGTGGAAATATTACAACAAAAAACGTCGTTAAATAAGTTGCATACTTGTCAAAAATTAAGTCTCCTGTTAAATAAAGCCAGCATCAAGCAACATTATCATGATGCGTTATTAGCTGATTTTGTGTACAACCGTAACCTTGCCACATTAGAAGCCACCCAGTGGGGGATCGATCGTGAATTGGCCAGCTTCCTATCTAAAAAGAGCAATATAAAACTGTATCCGCAGCATGGTTTATTAAATGATAGTAAAACCGGATTAGTCGCTTATATTTTTCACAATAAAGTTAGGCAGGAAATTCGCTTAGTTTTTGGTGGTACCACCAGTGGTGAAGCGGTAAGTGGTGGAGCGCCGCGTTATATGAAGAATCCGAGAACTTTTATTAATCAATGCAATGCGAATATTAATAATGTGTTTGGTGACATTCCTGCTTGTTATAAGCAAGCTAGCCAGCTACTGCATCATTTGCAACTACTTATGCAACATGAGAAATGGCAAAAATATAGTCTTTCAACCAGCGGTCATTCATTAGGCGGAGGCTTAGCCGCTTATTCTGCGCTGAAAGTATCTACTACAGAAAAGGCTATTCGAGCAGAATGTTTTAGCAGCGCTCAACTTGGCTTAGGTTTACAGAACGACTTGTTAGCGCAATATAGCAATTTAGCCAACTTAAAAAAAGTTAAGGCTAATATTAATCACTACTATATCGATGGTGATATTATTCCAAAGTTAGATAAATTTTTTGCGGTTGATCATATTGGTAGCGTTAAAATTATTCCGCAGATAGCGGAGAAAAAAGATAGCGCCTTAGCCGCACATAGCAGATATGTAAATCATATTCGTACTTTGTATCAGCAAGCAGTTTGAGAACATAGCTGCTAGCGTTTTTTAACCCTATTTTTATCAGTGTTAAAATATTTCTTTGATGTAATGAATACATTTTCAAGCTGTGTGCGCAGGATTGTAAAAGAGAAATAAACGTTATTGACGCTTCCATTGATAATCAAAATGGAAGCGACGATTAATATTAATCCTCGGGAATATTGCTAATTTGTTGTTCAACAGATTTTTGTAGTTGAATTAAAGCAGGTAGCAAAATAGCAATAGCTGACAATCCATGACCTAATTGACATAGGCTAGCCATAGAGAACTTTGATACTTTATTATCTGCCAAAGAAAGCAAGGTTTTCGCCAGAAAATGTAAATTATGGCATAATCCAGCGCAACACTCTTTGCTGCTATTTGCTAACTGTAGGATATCATCGGTACTCAAATGTGAGATATCTAGCTTGCGAAGCACATTAGCTAATTCGGAAAAAAGAATATTGCTATCAGACAGCATTGTGCACCCCCAATGATTGACGACAGATAAGTAATAATGGAAACGTGGTCAATATCGCGTGGGCTTGCACTTTTTCTCTCACCAATATGAAAATCAAGCGTAATAACTAGCTTTTCGAGCCTATCTTATGGGTATGATAGTGAAGGAAAGTATTGCGCTTTAGATATGTGTTTATAATACTATTGCTACTAGCCATAGCATTACTCCTGTTAATGTTGTGGTCAGAGGCTCGTAGGTGTTGCTAGCACCTGCGGGCTTCGTTGTTTTATCTGATTAATAACAAAAACAGTGATAGGCAGGGTTATTTTTCTTCTTTACTATTGCGGGCAGGGTGCCCCAAGTCGTTTTCATCACAATGGTCTTTTTTTGAGCAATGTCCATAGAGATAGAGACTGTGATTAGAGAGTTTAATACCATGACGTTCGGCGATGTTTTTTTGTCTTGTTTCAATCGATTCATCACTAAATTCAATAACTTTACCACAATCTAAACAAATTAAGTGATCGTGGTGATATTGTTGTGTCAGTTCAAAAACTGATTTACCGCCTTCAAAGTTATGGCGAGTAACAATACCCGCTTCATCAAATTGGTTTAGAACACGATAAACCGTTGCGAGGCCAATCTCTTCCCCCATATCAATGAGTTTTTTATAGAGATCTTCCGCACTGACGTGATGGCACTCTGGCTCTTGTAATACCTCTAAAATTTTCAAACGTGGAAGCGTTACTTTAAGCCCTGCATTCTTCAATGCTTTATTGTTGTCGGTCATGCGGATCCTACCTTGTTGCATTAGTAGTGAATTCAATAATATCAAAACATTGTTAACAGTAGCATACTGTTTCTTTCAAACTAATTTTACAATTATATATGTCTTAATATCATTACACAATTTGCAGGAATTATCATGTACAAAAAAATGACATTTATCTATCAATGATGGCTTGCAATTCAAGCTCGTCGATTATTTGATTTACCCAACACTCCACGCGTTGATCGGTTAGTTCCGGTTGCCGGTCTTCATCAATGGCAAGACCAATAAAGTTATTGTCATCAGCAAGTCCTTTTGATGCTTCAAAGTGGTAACCTTCAGTTGGCCAGTGGCCAATAATGCTAGCCCCTTTAGGTTCAATAATCTCTTTTACGGTACCCATAGCATCACAAAAATATTCGGCATAATCTTCTTGATCGCCACAACCAAAAATAGCGACCAGCTTACCGTCAAAATCAATTTCTTCCAATGTCGGAAAGAAATCGTCCCAGTCACACTGTGCTTCACCATAATACCAGGTAGGAATACCGAATAGTAAAATATCAAATGCTTCAATATCCTCTTTACTGCTTTTAGCAATATCATGAATTTCAGCAATATCAGTGCCGCCAAGCTTTTCTTGGATCATTTTGGCAATATTTTCTGTATTGCCAGTATCACTGCCGAAGAAGATACCTATGATTGCCATAAAGTAAATAAACCTCTTAATTTTAATTTGCGTTGTTTAGTTATCTTATTGTTACTAATAGTAGTAATAGGAAAGATAATAACAGTTGATTAATAAATAATTAAATGACCATTATTTTGACGAAAATAACTGCATAATTCTGTCAATTTTGTGTGTTTTAGACAAAATAAACCAATAAAACTGCAATTCATTGCTTTTTCTTTGCTAATTGTGTCAGTAATATTTGTTCTATTAGTTCACTACGGCTTATTTTCTGTTCTTGCGCTAGCATATTTAATGTTGCAACAGCACGCTCATTGATTTTTAATTCGACACGACGTAAGCCTTTGCTCTTATCACGTTTTAATTGATTTCGTTTATTGATTTTTAATTGTTCATGTCGAGATAAGGGATTGGTTTTCGGACGCCCTGGTCTAAGTTCATCGGCGAATAGATCCCGGGTTGTGCGATCAGTCTGCTCTTTTGCCATAATTTAAATGTTGATGGAAATTTGCTAGTTACTTAAAACAATCATACCCTAGCATGATAACTATCGCTACTATCAGATAAAATATATCCTATTGATAAAGCAATCTATTAGTGAGCAAGTTAAATTAGACATAGCCAGTAAAACAGATACATGTGAGCTTACTGGCGACTCATGTCATGTTTAAGCGTTTATTTTTGCCTTTGATCCTATTTGCTGATACCAGAGTTGAGCATAAAACCCATTTAACCTAAGTAGATTATCATGGCTATCGCATTCAACGACTTGTCCTTCATTTATCACACAAATTTTGTCAGCATAACGGATGGTATTAAGCCGATGGGCAATACTAATTACGGTTCGACCAGCAGACAGATAATGCATATTTTTCATGATAGCGGCTTCTGAGTCATAATCTAGCGCAGAAGTGGCCTCATCAAGAATTAAAATGCGTGGTTGTGTTAACAGGGCACGGGCAAGCGCTATACGTTGCCGTTGGCCACCTGATAAATTCATCCCCCTTTCTGCTAACTGGCTATTGAAACCGTGCGGAAGTTGTTGAATAAAATCCAGTGCGCCTGCCATTTGCGCGGCCTGGGTCACGGCTTCGTCAGAAGCTGCCGGCTGGCTTAAGCGGATATTGTCTGCTATGGAGCCAGCAAACAAAACACTTTCTTGCAGTACTACGCTCATATTAAGACGTAAAGCCATGGGATCGGCGACAGCCAGATCCATACCATCAATCGTAATTTGACCCTGCTGGGGAATATAAAGTCGTTGTAATAGTTTCGTTAAGGTACTTTTTCCTGATCCTGAAGGGCCCGTGATACCAATAAATTGTCCGGCTTTAATTGACAAGGATAGATTCTGCAATACTTCTGGCATGTCGTTAGCATAACGAAATCTGATATGATTAAATTCAATATTACCCTCAATAGATGCGGTATTAGTTAACCCTTTTTGGCCAAATTCGGTAGGTTCATCAAGAATATCACCAACACGTTTAAGGGCGATAAGGGTATGTTGGAAATCTTGCCATACCTGCGCCAGCCGAAGAATCGGTTGGGTAACATGGGCACTAAGCATATTAAAAGCAATTAATTCTCCTGGACTGAGTTGGCCTTGCATGACGGCTTTAACACCAAACCATAATAAAATAGCGGTAGTTATTTTATTAACCAGGGTAATGATTTGACTGGCTATCACACCGCTTTTTTGCACCTGGAAGCTCTTTTGTAATTGGTGACTTAAAATTTTCTGCCAGCGTTGTAAAAACCTATTCTCTGTGGCAGTTGTTTTAATGGTTTCAATGCCAGTTATTGATTCAGTAAGAAAAGTCGTATTATCGGCTTGAGCTTCATACTCTTTTTCTACCCGTTTTCGGATAATGGGACCAATTAATAACCAAAAGATAAAATAGATTATTAATGAACCAACGACGATACCAGCGAGCAGTGCACTGTAATTGAACAACACAGCAATGAATAAGGTGACAAAAAACAGATCGATAAACAACATTAAAGTTGAGCCAGTGAGGAATTGCCGAATTTGCGCCATTTCACGAACTCGGGCAATAATTTGTCCTGTTTGTCGCTGTCTAAAATAATCGAGTGGTAGTCCTAATAAATGACGATATAAGCGGCCAGATAATTCAGCATTAATTTGGCCAGAGGTATGATTAAAAATTTTATTACGAATAAAGCTATAAATAGGTTCGGCTATGGCTAATGAAACCATAGCAAATGCCAAAACATGTAAGCTATTTAGGCTACGACCTACCAAGACTTTATCAATGAGATGTTGAAAAAGGATTGGATGAATAAGGGCAAATATTTGCACTACACTGGCGAGTATAAAAATATCTCTTAGTTGTTTATTTTGTCTAAGAACCGATGGGGAAAACCAATCTAATCCAAACTTGATTTTTTTGGTAGTTAATTTTTTTTCTGCAACCAGCAATACTTTAAATTTGATTGGATTATTTGGATTATTATGATGAGGAAAAGTTAATGTTTTCTCTGAACACGGATTTATTACTTCAATGATTTGGTGCGTTATATGGGTAAATACCCACCATATTCCTTCTATTTCAATTAATGCGGGTAACGGGATATGCTCCAGCTCAGTAGGTGTAAGAAAGTTTACTTTACTTTTTAATTGCATAAAATCCGCACACTCTCGTAATTGCCAGTCGGTTAGATGTTGAGATTCTAATCCTAAGGAGTGAGTTAATTGTTTAATTGTAATGGATTTACTAAGTTGTTTACCAAGCCAAGTTATGGCATCTAAGGCTTGGTTAGTGGTGTTGTTAGCTATTGCTACGGTAGAAAAAGTTTCCATTGCTTATTTCTCCCGCATGGATTCAGACAGGTATTCACGAATTGGGCTTAATAGATAATCTATCACACGCCGTTTATCGGTTTTGATTTCTGCCACAATAGACATACCTGGGGTGATATCAATTGCATGACCATCAACCATTAGATTATTTTGTTTCAGACTGATTTGCGCTGGAAAGATAAGACCTAGTTGTTCATCTTGAGCCGAATTACGTGAAATTGATAATACTTCTCCCTCAATAGTGCCATAACGTGTGTAAGGAAAGGCGTCGACTTTGACAGCAACTTTTTGCCCAGGGCGAATAAAGCCAATATCTTTATTTAAGATCTTAACTTCGGCAAGTTGTACATCGTTATCGGGTACAATGACCATCAAATTTTGTGCCGGTTGTAATACTGCCCCTAAGGTATAAGTGGCTAATTGTTGCACGGTGCCAGTAACCGGTGAGCGTACAATTTCTAACTGTTCGCGCTCATCAAATTTTGCGTATTCTTGTTCTAGCATTGAGAGCTGGATCTCTGATTGTTTTTTTTTATCATTCCATTCATGCTGTTTTTGTGATTGGAAAGCATTAAGCCGTTCTTTTAGGTTTTTTTCTTGCGAATTTAAAATATTTAGTTCAGAGCTTTGTTGGGCAATTAAACGTTTAATTTCTAATAACTCTTTTTCCTGCTCTAAATATTCTGATTTACTAATCATCTGTTTTTGACTTAATGTTTTACGGGCTTCTAAACGCTGCTTGATATTCTTTTGTAGTAAAAAGAGCACATTGAGATCATTGGTTTTTGCTTTTTGCGACGTATGGTTAACTTCAATTTCAAAGGTTAAGCTAGCAACTTGCGCATCAAACTGGGCTTTTTCATGGTGATAGTTTTTGCTAATTTTTTCTTGTTGGCGTTTTGTTAATTGATGAAAGCTGAGTTGTTGATGGGGAATTTTGTTTTCCAGTAGCGATTGGTAAAGCAATTTTTCAATCGTATGATACTCAATTTGATGAGAAATACCGATGATATCCTGACTAACACCTAGAGCGTCAAGGGTGAGCAGAGGTTCCCCTTTTTTTACATGTTGCCCGTTTTTTTACATGTAATTCCGTTAATCGGCTCTGCTCATAAGCTTGAATAACTTGTGAGTGTCCGGAAACGATAAGCCGTCCGGTTGAGGTGGCTTGAACATCTAGCAGCCCCCAGTAGGCCCAACCAATAGTGATAACAACACCCATACTTAAGGTCAGTGCGGTTAAACGAGCAAAAGGTGATGGTGGGCTATTCATCAACGCCAAATGTGAGGGCAAGAAGTCATAATTATATTGCACAAAGAATTGTTTAAACTTCCGTGTAATGCGATTTGTCATGAAGTGTCCTACTGCTGCTTTAATGATTGTTGTAATGACCACAGATAGTGGTAATGTTTTTTAAGTTGCAATAATTGTGTATGGCTTCCTTGCTCAATAATTTTGCCCTGATCCATGACAATAATATGATGGTGATGACTGACTGTTGATAAGCGGTGAGCAATCGTAATTACGGTCCGCCCTTGGGCAATTTTTTGCATATTTTGTTGGATTATGGCTTGGGTTTGATCATCTAAAGCGCTGGTGGCTTCATCAAAGATCAGAATGCGAGGATTGCTTAGTAATGTACGAGCAATAGCGATACGTTGGCGCTGGCCACCTGATAATGATTGGCCTCCTTCAGCAATCAATGAGTCGTAACCTAAAGGCATTTTTAAGATGAAATCATGCGCACCTGCTAATTTGGCGGCAGCAATCACTTCATCTAAAGTTGCATCAGGTTTTGATTGAGCAATATTGTTAAAAACAGATTGGTTAAAGAGAAAATTTTCCTGTAGTACGATACCAATTTGTTGGCGTAACGTAGCGATATTGAGCTGATAAAGGGGGATATCATCAAGTAATATGCTACCTTTTTCTGGGGTATAAAGACGTAATAAGAGACGTGCTAAAGTACTCTTACCGGAACCTGAAGTACCGACAATGCCGATCATCTCTCCAGCTTTGATGGATAAATTAAATTGATTAATAGTAAGAGGAAGATTTGGTTGATAGCGAAAATCGACATTTTGAAAGTGGATCTTGCCGGTTAACTGCGGTTGTAAGCCTTCACTATGTTGTTCGGTTGGTAAATTAATGATTTGTGCTAGTTTGTCAATTGCAACGCGAGTACGGATATAATCGCCCCATAATTGCACCAATTTCCCTAAAGGTTGACTACTGTGAGAGACCATCATTTGAAAAGCGATTAATTGGCCTATGGTCATATTTAATGCTAGGACTTCCGCTGCACCAATCCATAAAATCACCGCCATAGTCAATTTTTCAATTAAAATAACAATATGGCTGCCTTGTGAGTTTATTTGTTGAGCTTGAAAATTACTGGCAACCATATCGGCAGTTTGTGTATCCCAGCGGCGGATAAAACGTGGTTCAACAGCTAGGCTTTTAATGGTTTCACTGCCGGCCACGCTCTCGGTTAAAAAAGAGGTATTGATTGCGGCATGCATAAATTGTGTTTCGGCTGCTTTTTCTATCTTTGGGGTTATTTTCCAGGCCAGCAATAAATAAAAGGGAATTGAGAGCAGAAAAATAAGTGTTAATGTTGTTGATAGAATTGACATTACATAAATAAAGACGAATAAGAAAAGAACATCGACCAGCAAAGTAAACATGCTACCAGTTAAAAACTCACGGATGGTTTCTAGTTCTCTAACACGGTTTACAATTGCGCCGACCTGACGGCTTTTGAAAAAGGAGAGTGGTAAGTGTAATAGATGCCTGATCAGTTTTAATCCGAGTCGGATGTCAATACGATTGGCGGTATGGATATAAATATATTCTCTGAAACCTTTTAAAATAACTTCAATAAAAGCGGCTATTATTAAGGTAAAAATAAGCACATCTAAGGTGCTAAAGGCTTGATGGATCAGCACCTTATCCATAATAACTTGAATAACAATCGGTGATAACAGCGCTAATATTTGTAATACAAATGAAAAAAAACAAGATTTCAAAAAATATCTGTTTATGCTTTAAGAATTCAGGCACAAACCAACGAATATCAAAGCGGGATTGTTTTTGGTTTATTTTAAGCCAATTGCCATTCCAACGTTGCAGAAAATCTTGTTTCTGCCAAATTTCCGGTGGTTTATTGCCAGCAGATTGTATTAACACTTGTTCATCATTATAACTGGCTAATATATATGGAACATTATCATTATCATAAAAAATAGCAGGTAGAATCAGACGCGATAACTCTTTTTTATGGCAGCGTTTTTGTTTTAATATAATTTGATACTTTTGTTGAATTTTTTTTGTGCAATCAACAAAATTATCATTTTGAATTATTTCTTTATTATATTCATTAATATTTATTTTATTATTTAGTCTTATGATAATAGAAATTAATTAAAGCGTTTTTTTATTATTTTCATCCATAGTCAATAGCCACAAATTAAAATATAAAGCCATATAAATATATTTAATATTAATAAAATGCTTTATTATATTACTTAGTTAGAAAGTTTATTCTATCGACTTATTTTATTATGAAAAGTGTAAAAAAAGGATCTTACTGTTTTTAAGACTAGTTATATTTTTAGACTGAATTAAAGTCACTATTTGTTTTAAATTAGTTTATGAACAAGATTAAAAAAGCAATATTATGGTATGCGATTGATTATTTATCAGAAGGAATAGCCAGAAAACGATGAATAGCTCGGATGACAGCTGCTGGATTTTCAGCATGTACCCAGTGACCACATCCTAAAATAATCTGGCCTTGAGCTTGCGGAAATTGAGTAAGAATATCTTTGCGGTAATTTTCGCTAATGTAATCGGAAAGGCTGCCACGGATAAAGAGTGCTGGGTGAGGCCAAGCTGGGATCGTTTTCCAACCCATCAATTGGTTATATTGTTTTTTTAAAACCGGTAAATTAAATTTCCATTTGCCTTGATCAAATGATTTTAATAAAAATTGAATTTCACTTTCTTCAGTAAGGGTATTACGCATAATAACAGCAGCCTCCTGTCGAGAAGTTACGCCTGCTTGTGTTACTGCGTCTAAAGCAGAAAATATATTTTCATGACGATTAATTTGATAAGTGACTGGCGCAATATCTATAACGATAATTTTTTCTATCAATTGAGGCGCTATTGCCGTCATCGCCATGACGATTTTTCCACCCATAGAGTGTCCGATAGCAATAATGCTGGTTTGCTTTGAATGAGCAAGCAGCGCTAAAATGTCTGTTGCCATTTCAGAATAAAGCATTGTTGCTGCCTGTGGTGAGTTACCATGATTACGAATATCTAGTTGAATAACGGTGAAGTAATTTTGTAAATTGCGAGCTAATACGCCTAAATTTTGCCTATCACCAAACAAGCCATGGATAAGTACAATCGCACTAGAAGAGATAGGATTTTCCGGTTGATGGATACGATAATTTAGCCAGTTATTTAGCGACATAGTCATATTACATTTCATTAATCAATAATTAGTATGATGACATGGATATTGCCAGAAACCAACAATTATCAACTCAGGGATTATTAAAATTTACGCTATTGTTAGTGGTTGAAAAGCGTAAGTGACACGATAATATTTTGCTATTTATATAAATAATGTGACTAATCTCCAATATCAATAAAGATATTTTTGTGCTTGGCAAGCTAAAGTTATTAAGCTATTTCTATACGGATTGACAATCAAGCGGAAACTTTTTTATTAAAAGACTAAGTTAAGTAATTGAAATATTCATTGTTTTGTTTTTTAGGTTTATATCTTATAATTGGCAGGTAATTTTAATTAAAATAGATTGAAATAACATGAAAACGATTGAAGTTGACGAAGAACTTTACCGCTATATCGCGAGCCATACCCAGCATATAGGTGAAAATGCATCGGTTATATTACGACGTCTGTTAGGGTTTGACGTTAGTCAGTCGCATATGCCACTTTCGATAACTGTAAGTAATATCGCGGCAGAAGGGAAAAAAAATGAATCAGTTTCTTGCCACGATGCTGCAAGTGTGATGCATGATTTATTGCTTTCCAACAATTATGCTACTAAAAACAAAGCGATTGATCGCTTTATGCTTATTCTATCCACCCTATACAATTTAAATAAACCCGCTTTTGTGGCAGCAACAGAAGCAACCCATGGCAGAACGCGTATTTATTTTGCTAGCGATAAACAGACCTTATTAGCCAGTGGTAAGCAAACAAAACCTCGCCTGATACCCGATACGCCTTATTGGGTGATCACCAATACCAATACCAATCGTAAACGCAATATGATTGAACAAATTATGCAAGATATGAAGTTTCCAGTTGAATTGGTTGAGAAGGTGTGTGGTACGATTTAAATAAATATTATTGGTCACTTAGTGATTAAAGCTATGTGTACCGTTGCCCCTTCGGAGAGAAAATAAGTGGCATTGCATAAACGTGCTGGGCAATCTGCCCAACAAAGTGATTTAATTAACGTTGAACAACTGGTTGCACAATATTATTCGCTACAACCGCAAATAAAAAACCCTGCTCAAAACGTTCAATTTGGTACATCAGGTCATCGTGGTAGTGCATGTCGTCATAGTTTTAATGAACAACATATTTTAGCTATCGCCCAAGCTATCGTAGAAGTTCGTCGATTAAATGGTATTACTGGCCCCTGTTTGGTAGGAAAAGATACTCATGCCTTATCCGCACCGGCTTTTATGACGGTTGTGGAAGTCTTGATAGCAAATGGGGTTAATGTCATCGCGCAGCAACAGGACGGTTTCACACCAACACCGGCTATTTCTCGCGCTATATTGGATTATAATCGCCAGCATGAAAAAAAAGCGGATGGTATTGTGATCACGCCTTCACATAATCCGCCAGAGGATGGTGGGATCAAATATAATCCGCCCCATGGTGGCCCAGCTGATGAGCGCCTGACAATTGAAATTGAGCAGCGAGCGAATCAAATCATTGCATGTCAATTATCAACTATCCAACGCATCAATTATCAAATTGCTATTAAAGATCCTCATTATCAGCAACATGATTTTATTGAGCCTTATGTCATTGCTTTGCGTGAAGTTATCGATATGACGGCGATTAAAAAAGCTGGATTAAAAATAGGTGTCGATCCATTAGGGGGGGCTGGAATAAATTATTGGAAACGCATTGCTGAATATTATCAACTCGATTTAGAGTTAGTTAATGAACAGCTCGATCCAACATTTAGTTTTATGCCGTTAGATCATGATGGGGTGATCCGAATGGATTGTTCTTCGCCTTGGGCGATGAAAGGTTTATTGGATTTGCGCAATAAATTTGATTTAGCTTTTGCTAATGATCCTGATTATGATCGTCATGGAATTATAACGCCAACGGGATTAATGAATCCAAATCATTATCTTGCTGTTGCTATCGATTATCTATTTCGCCATCGACCACAATGGAAAAAAGAGGTCGCGGTAGGTAAAACGTTAGTTTCTAGTGCCATGATTGATCGGGTGGTGGCCGATTTAGGCCGTAAATTAATTGAAGTACCGGTTGGTTTCAAATGGTTTGTTGATGGTTTATATCAGGGTGAGTATGGTTTTGCGGGTGAAGAGAGTGCGGGTGCTACTTTCCTCCGATTTGATGGAACACCCTGGACGACTGACAAAGATGGGATCATTCTCTGTTTATTAGCGGCCGAAATAACCGCAGTGACTGGGAAAAATCCGCAGCAGTACTATCAAGAACTTGCTCAGCGTTTTGGTGAACCTTGCTATAGTCGCATTCAAGCCAAAGCGAGCCATAAACAAAAACAGCGTTTAGCTAAACTGAGCGCTGAAATGGTTACGGCAGATATGTTGGCTGGTGACCCGATTATTGCCCGCTTAACCAAAGCACCAGGTAATGGTGCGGCTATTGGTGGTTTAAAAGTAATAACGGATTATGGTTGGTTTACTGCGCGACCGTCAGGCACCGAAGAAGCTTATAAAATTTACTGTGAAAGTTTTCGTGGTAAGGGGCATCTTAAGTTAATTGAGCAGGAAGCTATTCAGATTGTTAATCAAGTTATTGCAGATTGAGCAGTTTATTATTCAATAAAAACGACATAATAGATTTGCTGAGTTAAATATTGATAACGAAAATGATAATGCAATAATTAAGTGCATTATCTTAATCTCGATAAAGTGAATTATCATTAAGGCATAAAGCGATAACCTATTCCTGTCTCAGTGAGCAGGTGTACTGGCTGAGTGGGATCGTCTTCCAACTTTTGCCTTAAATGTCCCATGTAAATACGTAAGTAATGGTTATGTTCAATATAGTTAGGTCCCCATATTTGTCGTAGCAGATGACGTTGCGTTAAGACTTTGCCGCTATTAGTGATAAATTCACTCAGTAAACGAAACTCAATTGGCGTAAGGTGGAGTTCTTGCTGTTTTTTAGTTACTCGTCGGTTGATTAAATCAACACTAATATCACCAAACCGAAATACGGGATCTGGTTGGTTTTTACGCGTATAGCGGCGTAAGGCAACTCTTACTCTGGCCAACAGTTCACTGATACCAAAAGGTTTGGTTAGATAATCATCAGCACCAGCATCAAGTGCCATGACTTTGTCTGCTTCATCTGCCCTTGCCGACAGTACTAATACAGGAATTTGACTCCATTGACGTAAGTCACGGATCAAATTAATACCGTCACCATCAGGTAAGCCTAGATCAAGGATCAAGAGATCAGGTTTGCGGGTCGCTGACTCGATAAGTCCTCGCTGATAAGTTTCGGCTTCATATACGCGAAAATTTTCACCTTCAAGTGCCAGTTTGACAAATCGTCTGATCTCTTTTTCGTCTTCAATTATTAAAATATTGTGTTGAATCACTCTGTCTCAATGGCCTCCTCTATTGCAGGAACTTCTATTAAAGGTAAAACAAAGTGGAAAATAGCTCCACTGTTTTTATTATTTTCCGCCCAAATTTCGCCGTTATGAAGCTTTATAATAGCCTGGCAAATAGCCAGCCCGAGACCAACCCCAGGAATGGACGATTCTTTTTTAGCCCGTGAAAATTTATCAAAAATAAGTTCTTCCTGTCCTTTTGGTATGCCAATACCTTTATCCCAAATCTCAATATGGACATATTTACCTTGTGGATAGGCATCAATACCGATCGGTGAATTTTCAGCAGAGTATTTTATCGCGTTCTCCAGTAAATTAATGATTACACGTTCGAGTAAATTGGCATCACAATAAAGTAATAGTTCAGCAGGAACATTAATTTTAGTTGGATGGCTTTTTAAGGCATATTCGAGAGAACGTAATGCACTGCCAATAATTTCTTGTAATGATTCCCAGGCAAGAGTTGGTACAATGCCACCAGATTGGATCCGCGCCATATCAAGCAGATTATTGACTAATCTTGAGGTACTTAGGATATGTTGACGAATTTGGTTAACTTTTTCCGTATGGGGTGAATGCTCAGCGCTTAATTCCAGCATCAATATTTCTGTTTGGCCAAATATTACCGTCAAAGGTGTGCGCAAATCATGAGAAAGAGCGGCCAATAAAGAGTTTCTCAGTTGTTCCCGTTCAGCATCCAGTTTGGCTGATTCTGCCTGTCTAGCAAGCTGTAATCGTTCAAATGCATTGGCAATCAAGCCAGTAAAAGTTTGTAGTAGTCTTTGCTGTTCTGGGATCAGTAATTGACGCAAATTTTGCGGTTCAATAGCTAATATAGCTAAAGTTTCATTTGACGTTGCAATCGGTTGTAATTGATAAGGCACGCTAGGTAATGTATCCGTGCCGGCACCTGCTGGTTGATTTTTATCAAAACTCCATAATGCAATGGCTTGATCAATTTGCACCTGTCCATAGTCGGCCAATTTAAGCGCAACCAGTTGTTGCTGATCATTAGGCAACAACAGGCTAACTTTTGCTTTAAAGGCATTGGAAAGGAAGTGATAACCCGTTTTTGCAATATCAATTTCATTCAGCGCTCGGCTTAACTCTTTGGTCATTTCGTAAAGATGGCGAGTCCGTTGTTCACGATAACGAGCGACTCTGGCTTGATAGCGCACTCCCGCTGCGAGATTGCCCACTAAAAGACCAACAACCAGCATAACAATGAAGGTTATCAAATATTGCATGTCAAAAACAACAAAGGAAAAATGGGGTTGGACAATAAAAAGATCGAAACCAATAACATTAATAAATGCGGCAAAAATAGAAGGATTGCGACCATACAGCAGAGCGATAATAACCACCGCTAATACATAAACAGTAACAACATTAGCCTGATCAAAATTAAGCAAAAAGCGATTAGAAAATAGGGTGATGGTAATACATAACAGAGCGGCGAATAGGTAACCCTGAATATTTCCTCGCCATTTGTCATTTAGTGGCCGGCGTTCGGTCTCTTTTTCCCACGCGGTATTTTCATCTAACGCAATAATAATCAGATCTAAATCCGGTCCTAGTCTACCTAAGCGTTCAGCAAAATCAGGGCGTATTTTCCAGTTGAGCAGTTTCCAGGTCGTATTTTGCTTACGGCCGATGACAATTTTACCTAGGTTATGTTCCCGGGCGTAATCTAAAATGGCTTTTTCTTCATTGGCATCAGCTAAGGTTGAAGTCTCTGCGCCTAAATCTTGGGCCAGTTTTAATGCTTTTAGAATGGCGCGTCTTTTCTCTTCTGCTAATGCATGTAATTTGGGGGTTTCAACATACACAGCATGCCAACTGCAACCCAGTTTGGCGGCTAGCCTGGCTGCTGCTCTAACTAATTTCTCATTTCCAGTATTGTGGCCAATGCAAACTAATAAATTATCGTGAGTGTGCCAAACTTGAGAGTAACCTTGAGTATCACGATACTCACGCATTTGATTATCGACCCGATCAACCGTACGTCTTAGGGATAATTCTCTTAGCGCTATTAAGTTGCCTTTGCGAAAAAAGTGTTCAATTGCTCGTTCGGCTTGTCCGGCAATATAGACCTTTCCTTCATTCAGTCGTTGGCGTAAATCATCAGGGGGTAAATCGACTAAAACAATCTCACTGGCTTGGTCAAAAATATGATCAGGTACCGTTTCACGGACGCGAATTCCGGTAATACTACCAACAATATCGTTTAAACTCTCTAAATGTTGTACGTTAATGGTGGTTAAGACATCAATACCGGCATCTAATAACTCTTCAACGTCTTGCCAGCGTTTAGGATGACGACCGCCATGCGGGTTACTGAAAGCTAATTCATCCATTAAAATAATGGCCGGGTGACGTGCTAAAACACCGTCTATATCAAAGGTATTAATTTTACGTCCGTGGTAGCGGATCCGTTTTGCGGGCAGTTGCGGCAAACCTTCTAATAGAGCAGCAGTTTCTAGGCGATTGTGCGTCTCTACCACACCGATGACAACATCAAGCCCTTGTGAACGAAGCCGTTGGGCTTCTTGTAGCATTGCATAGGTTTTTCCTACTCCAGCGTAGGCGCCGAAGAAGATCTTTAAGTTGCCGCGAATTTTTTCATTGGCAATACTCAATAAATCTTCAGGGGTAGGGCGTTTAGGTTCCTGGCTCTCCATCAATCAACCTTATTGTATTTTTGCATTTTCTGATTGTTCAAGCGCGTCAAGGGCAATATTAAGTTTAAGCACATTAATAACAGGTTGACCTAAAAAACTTAAAAAGGGTCGCTAGGTGTTAGCTGCAATTAGGTGTCTAATTTTATGTAAAGCAAGCCGGCGTGCCTTAGCTACCCTGCCTGCTTGATAATAGGCTGCACTTGGTGAAATATGAGGATCTAATCCACTGGCTGAAGCTGTTATCAGCTCGACTGGAACGGCCACATTGTTTTGATTATTGAAAATTTTAATTTGTTGAGCACGGCTAGCAAACTGTTTTTGCAATGCGGGATTATTGACCGCCAGATTACTGCCGCTGGAAGCTAATCCATTATAAGGTGTGTCAGCCGTTGCTGACGGGCGGCCATGAAAATATTTAACCTCAGTTATCGATTGGCCAATCAGTGCCGAACCCACAGTCCGATTATTCTTTTCTATCAAGGAGCCTTTAGCTTGATAATTAAAGAAAGCATTTGATAAACCAGTAATAAATAATGGGTAAACAATTCCGGTTGTGATAGTTAGAAAAATAAATAACACAAATGAAGAACGTAAGACATTCATATTCAATACCTTATTAGGACATAAACAGGCTAAGCAGTAGATCAATCAATTTGATACCAATAAATGGTATAACTAAACCACTTAATCCATAGATCCATAAATTACGGCGTAATAATGCTATTGCACTCATGGGACGGTAACTAACGCCTTTTAGTGCTAAGGGGATAAGGCCAACAATAATTAGCGCATTAAAAATAACTGCTGACAGAATAGCTGAAGAAGGGGAGTGTAAATGCATAATATTTAAAATATTAAGCTGAGGATAAGTAACCGAAAAAGCGGTAGGAATAATAGCAAAATATTTGGCAATATCGTTGGCAATGCTAAAAGTTGAAAGAGCGCCTCTGGTCATCAACATCTGTTTACCAACGTGGACAACCTCAATAAGTTTAGTTGGATTTGAGTCAAGATCGACCATATTACCGGCTTCTTTTGCTGCCTGGGTGCCAGAATTCATGGCGACGGCAACATCGGCTTGCGCCAGTGCTGGTGCATCATTAGTACCGTCACCTGTCATTGCTACTAAACTCCCATCGGCCTGATATTGGCGGATCAATGCCAGTTTAGCTTCAGGTGTTGCCTCGGCCAAAAAATCATCAACGCCGGCTTCAGCGGCAATGGCTGCGGCTGTCAAATGGTTATCACCGGTGATCATCACGGTTTTAATTCCCATCCGGCGCATTTCGGCAAAGCGCTCTTTGATCCCCCCTTTTATAATATCTTTTAAGGCGACCACACCAAGAATTTGCTGATTCTCAACAACAACTAATGGTGTTTCTCCTTTCCGGGCAACTTCTTCGACTAATTTTTCTGTTTCGGCTGGGAATCTAGCATGACTTGTTTCCAAATAACGACGAATAGAATCGGCAGAGCCTTTTCTGATCACACGATCACCCACATTAACGCCACTCATCCGAGTCATGGCGGAAAAGGGAACAAACGTGGCATTTAATGCTTGTAGATCACGCTCGCGCAAATTAAACAATTGCTTAGCTAAGATAACAATACTACGTCCTTCTGGTGTTTCATCAGCCAGCGATGATAGTTGTGCCGCATCAGCCAGCTGTTGTTCTGTAACACCTTTAAGGGGTAAAAATTTAGACGCCTGACGATTACCTAGAGTAATAGTACCCGTTTTATCGAGCAATAAGACATCGACATCTCCCGCCGCTTCTACGGCACGTCCACTGGTGGCAATGACATTTGCGGCTAACATCCGACTCATACCGGCAACGCCAATTGAAGAGAGTAATCCGCCGATGGTAGTCGGGATCAAACAAACTAATAATGCAATCAGTACCACAATAGAAATTGGACTACCGCTGCCGTTCACCTCAGCACTAAATAAACTAAAAGGATAAAGTGTTGAGCAGGTTAATAGAAAAATAATGGTTAATGCAGTTAATAGTATGATTAACGCGATTTCATTAGGTGTTTTGCGCCGTTGAGCACCTTCTACCATAGAGATCATACGATCAAGAAAAGTTTCACCAGGATTAACCGTACATTGGATAATTAACCAATCTGACAGTATGCGCGTTCCGCCTGTTACTGAAGAAAAATCACCACCAGACTCCCGAATAACGGGGGCTGATTCACCAGTAATCGCACTTTCATCAACGGAAGCACCGCCTTCAAGTACTTCACCATCACAAGGAATAATTTCACCCGCTTCAACCAGTACGATATCGCCTTTTCTGATTTGGTCAGAATTGATTTTCTCTTTTGCTGCCTGATAATCGGCACTGGCTAAACGTGTAGTAACACTTTGTTTTTTGACCCCTTTCAGACTAGCGGCTTGCGCTTTACTGCGCCCTTCAGCCAGTGCTTCGGCAAAATTAGCAAATAGCACGGTAAACCATAACCAAACCGCAATTATGCCGGTAAATAGTGCATTACCGTCAACGGATGGCGTGAATAATTGATAAAACCAAATGAATGTCGTCAATATACTGCCGATATAAACGATAAACATAACTGGATTGCGCCATTGAATCTGTGGCGCACATTTTTTTATAGCGTCAAATAATGCTTGGTGGATTAATTTCTTATCAAACAATTGACTGGTATTTTTGTTCATTTATAGTCCCTTATTGGGCGGAATGCCAAAGTTGTAAATGTTCAGCAATTGGCCCAAGTGCCAGGGCAGGCACAAAAGTGAGTGCACCAATAACGAAAACCGTCAGTATTAACAAGCCAATAAAGAGTGGGCCATGAGTAGGTAATGTGGCAAAGCTTTCAGGCTGGCGTTTTTTGCCTACCATAATACCAGCAATAGCCATTACTGCAGTGATTAAGCCAAAACGACCGACAAACATAACTATACTCAGCGTAATATTATAGAACAGATTATTGCTATTTAATCCGGCAAAAGCGCTGCCATTATTATTTGCCGCTGAGGAAAAAGCATAAAGAACTTCACTGAAGCCATGAGCGCTAGGATTTAAAATAGCACTGCGTCCTGCTTCGGTAAAAAGTGCCAGTGTTGTTCCTAGTAGGGTTAAAGTGGGAGTAATTAAAATAGCAATAGCGGTTAACTTCATTTCCTGAATTTCGATCTTTTTGCCTAGATATTCAGGTGCTCGACCAATCATTAATCCAGCCAGAAAAACGGCTAACATGACAAATAGTAGCATACCGTATAACCCAGAACCGACACCGCCAAATACCACTTCACCAAGTTGCATAAGCCACATTGGTATCATCCCCCCTAATGCAGTAAAAGAATCATGCATGGAGTTCACCGCGCCGCAGGAGGTTGCTGTCGTGATAACAGCATAGAGTGCTGAATTTAAAATCCCAAAGCGGCTTTCTTTCCCTTCCATATTAATATTGCTGTTGGCGCCTGAAAACATCAATTGGGGATTACCTTGCGTTTCGGCATAGACGACGATAGTGATAGCAATAATGAAAATAATTGCCATCGCCCAAATTAATGTTATACCTTGGCGACTATCACCGACCACGCGACCG
The DNA here is from genome assembly GCF_020268605.1 of Arsenophonus apicola. NCBI lineage: Bacteria > Pseudomonadati > Pseudomonadota > Gammaproteobacteria > Enterobacterales > Morganellaceae > Arsenophonus > Arsenophonus apicola. The sequence goes on along the minus strand of NZ_CP084222.1, from coordinate 2,244,647 downwards.
AATGCAAAACAAAGTGCGGTAGGAATTAAAAGAATGGCAATCATTTGGCTAAAATTGGTTAATGCAGTAGGATTTTCGAAAGGATGCGCTGAATTTGTGGCAAAAAATCCGCCGCCATTAGTGCCTAATAATTTAATTGCTTCTTGCGAAGCAACAGGCCCCATGGGGATGATTTGGTTTTGGTTTTGTAATGTCTCTACTACTAGATATGGCGAAAAATTTTGTAACACACCTTGGCTAACAAAAAATAAGGCAAAAATAAATGCCAGTGGTAGCAAAAGATAGAGTGTAATACGAGCAATATCTATCCAGGCATTGCCTAGCGTTTTTACACCTTGGCGTGCAAAGGCGCGGATCAGCGCGAAGGCAACCGCAATACCGGTCGCGGCAGATAAGAAATTCTGTACCGTTAATCCCGTCATTTGACTAAAATAACTTAAGGTATTTTCGCTACTATAGGCTTGCCAGTTAGTATTAGTGATAAAACTAATCGCGGTATTGAGTGCTAGATCCCAATCTAGATTGGCAAATTTTTGTGGATTGAGGGGTAAATTTTGTTGATTGATTAATAGCAGAAAGAGAAATATGCCACCAATAACATTGAACAGCAACAGCGCGGTAACGTATTGTCGCCAATTCATTTAGTGTATTTCACCGCCAGGTTTGCGTAAGCGACAACAACTCCATAAGCCGGATTCCATTTTGAGAACCCAAATCGGCAAATCACTTTCAATCAATAAAGCGATATAATTTCCTACAAATTTAGCGATCACAAGCAGGAAAATTAAAAAACTGGTAATTAATAATAAAGCACTACTTACCATTTAAAAATCCTCCGCATGGATAAGCGCATAAATTAAATAGAGAAATAATATTCCAATTAGAATGATCCCTGTGATAGTAAAAATGGACACAGTTTGTCTCCTCATGCTTTTGATGTACAGAGCTTAAGTTTTTCAATGCAAAGAATCTGATAAAAAGTCGCCACATAGTGTAAAAATAGTATAAAAATGCCAATATAATAGTTTGTAAGTTATTACTGTTATCGCTATTTTTTTGTTATAATAAATTAACCATAGTTAATATATGGTTAATTATTTGAAATAAAAGTTAATATTTTATTGTTTGATAAGTAAATAAATTACGATATAAGGGAAAGTGCTGAAAAAAACAGCAAAAAAGTGGTCTGATGAATAGCCATGCTCACTTTTATCAGATAAAATTTTCATTCATTACACAATATATCTCAATTGTTTATATCAATTGATCACTTTATAAGGAGGATCTTTATGTCTGAGTATCGTCAATATCCCTGGCATCAAGTTCTCTTGCGTCGTGTTGGTGTTGTATTATTAGGCATTGTGGCTTTTCCTGTCATGATTTTCCGTCGAGACCGTAGCCGCTTCTATAGTTACCTACATCGTATGTGGCTAAAGACTAGTGATAAACCGGTTTGGTTAGCCAGCGCTGAAGATACGCAATCGATGAAGTAATTAATTGATTAAAAAATTAAAACGGCCTATTACTTGTAGTGATAGGCCGTTTTTGTTTTAAGCTGCTGTGAAACATATTTTTAAGTTTGATATTTAATAAAATAAATCAGTTTTACAAATAGGATAGGTAAGTAATGGATAATATTAAATTAGAGCAATTAATCAATACGCACTTGAATATTGAACAATATACAGATTATGCGCCCAATGGACTTCAAGTGGAAGGGCGCTCAGAGGTAAAAAATATAGTGACCGGTGTGACAGCATCGCAAGCGCTACTTGATGAAGCAGTAAAATTAGCCGCAGATGCAATTATTGTTCATCATGGTTATTTTTGGAAAAATGAAGCTGCTGTTATTCTTAATATGAAGCGTAAGCGATTAAAAACATTGCTTTGTAATGATATTAACCTTTATGGCTATCATTTGCCCCTTGATGCCCATCCCATTATGGGTAATAACGCGCAGTTGGGAAATATTATGGAGGTAGAGATCGATAGCTATATTACACCTTTATTGCCAATAGGTAAGTTTGCGCAACCGATAACTCCAGATGATTTAATGGCTCGTTTAAATAATCGGTTAGCACGCCAACCATTGTACTGTGGTGATAATGGCCCAAAAAACATCCGCACCATTGCCTGGTGTACCGGGGGCGGACAGAGTTTTATTCAACAGGCAGCTGAGGCTGGCGTTGATGCTTTTGTGACCGGTGAAGTTTCTGAGCAAACCATCCATATTGCTAGAGAAATGGGGATCCATTTTTATGCCGCAGGTCATCATGCAACGGAGCGATTTGGCGTTAAAGTGTTAGGTGAATGGTTGCAAAAAGAGTATGGGTTTGCGGTTACTTTTGTCGATATAGCCAACCCGGCCTGATTTTTGTCAAGATAAACAGCAAGCCAACTAAAAGTGCTAAAAGGTAGTTTATCATTAAACTGTGTCTTGTAATCTATATGGTTGTTGATTACGAAAAATAAAATAGTAAGACACAGTCTATTTATCAGAATAAAAAATAATTATTTTTTGGTTAAATCGCTATGAAAATCTCTTTGTTTGTAACCGGTATATAATTGGCGTGGACGAGCGATTTTTAATTCTTCATCATGCATTTCATTCCAGTGAGCAATCCAACCAATGGTACGCGCAATAGCAAAAATAACCGTAAACATGGTTGTTGGGATCCCTATCGCTTTTAAAATGATGCCAGAATAGAAATCCACATTGGGATAAAGTTTTTTCTCTATGTAATAGGGGTCATTGAGAGCTATATGTTCTAACTGTTTGGCAACTTCTAATATATTATCATTTAATTCAAGTTCTTTAAGTACTTCATCGCAAGTCTGCTTCATCACAGTGGCTCGAGGATCATAATTTTTATAAACCCGATGACCAAATCCCATCAAACGGAAAGGATCATCTTTGTCTTTTGCCCGTTTGATAAATTTAGGAATATTTTCGACAGTTTGAATCTCTTCTAACATGCGTAAACAGGCTTCATTGGCGCCACCATGAGCCGGGCCCCAAAGAGAGGCAATTCCAGCAGCAATACATGCAAATAGATTAGCACCAGAAGAGCCGGCGGTTCTTACCGTTGAAGTTGAGGCATTTTGTTCATGATCCGCATGGAGAATAAAAATGCGATCCATGGCCCGTTCGATGATGGGGTTAACCAGATATTTTTCACAAGGTGTAGCAAACATCATATGAAGGAAATTCGCTGAATAAGAGAGGTCATTTTGCGGGTAAATAAAGGGTTGACCAATAGAATATTTATAACACATTGCAGCAACGGTAGGCATTTTTGACAGTAATCTAAATGCTGCAATTTCACGATGACGCGGATTATTAACATCTAATGAGTCGTGATAGAAAGCCGCTAGTGCGCCTGTTACACCGCAAAGAATAGCCATTGGATGAGAATCGCGACGAAAACCTTGCAAAAGCCGAGTAATTTGATCGTGGATCATGGTATGTTCGGTGACAATTTTTTTAAACTTGTCATAGTCGTTTTGTGAAGGTTTTTCACCGTAAAGTAGTATATAACAAACCTCTAAATAAGTAGAATTGGTAGCCAATTGATCAATAGGATATCCGCGGTGCAAAAGAATACCTTTATCTCCATCAATATAGGTAATTTTAGACTCGCAGGATGCGGTTGAGGTAAAGCCAGGATCGTAGGTAAAATAACCTTGAGAGCCTATTCCTCGGACATCAATTACATCAACTCCAAGTGTCGGTTTTAGTACTTCAAGCTCAATTTTTTCTGCATCTTTATCGACTAGTTCTATAGTCTTTTTTTCTTTGCCTGCCATTACGGGTCTCCTTAGCGCTTAAACGCAATTTCCGACAACCATGAAAGCATGATAAAACGCTTAGAAATTGCATGATATTTTATTAATTAAAAAGCTTGAATCATGATTTTTTAACGAAGTTTTTATCAAATGAAATTTTTCATTAACATTTCATAATCTATTATGTTCCTTATATATTTTAAATTATATCAACAATAACATTAGGTTTTTTATGGCTAACAATCTAGCATTTTTATTTTACATAATTTCTTTTTTTTGTGCGGTAATAAAGACTAATTAATTTAACTTAATCATATGTAAGATAAATGTTTAACACTTGTCAAATTACATTATCAATTTAATGACCGATGTTTAAATCGTGATCATACTCACTGTTCAAGCTAAATCTCTCCAAACATAATGTGTTGTAATTGTAATGGGCATGTGAAGGTCATATACTGCAAACGAGGTCTCCGGATTACCTTGTGGTAGGAGTACCCAGCGTTAATAAGTAACAACTTTTGCCAATATGTTATGGATTAATTTATCAGCTGAGTTGTACTTTGTTATCACGATCGCTGTTTGATTTCTGCTCCAGGTCCGGAGGTAGGAAAACAATAAAGAGCTGTGTGGGCAAAAATTGTGAAAAAACAAAGACCTATTAATCTTCAATTGCAGACAATTCATTTTCCTGTTACTGCAATCGCTTCGATTTTACATCGTGTCTCTGGCGTTATTACCTTTGTTGCGGTCGGTATTTTATTATGGCTGCTGGGATTATCGCTTTCTTCATTGGAAGGCTTTCAATATGCGACCGAAATTATGCATAGTTTTTTCATCAAATTCATTATTTGGGGTGTATTGACAGCATTGATATATCATATTTGTGGCGGTGTTCGCCATATGTTAATGGATTTTGGTTTTATCGATGAGAGTTTGTCTGTAGGACGCATTTCCGCTATAGCTGCGTTTATTATTACCGCTATTTTGTCGATTTTGGCGGGGGTTTTTATATGGTAGTTAGCGCATCAACATTAGGCCGTACCGGTACCCAAGATTGGCTGTTACTTCGTGCATCTGCCATTATTATTGTCCTCTATACGATTTATATTGTTAGTTTTATTGTAACGACTGAGTTAAATTATACTGTTTGGCGGACATTTTTTGCTTTTTCAATAACTAAAATTTTTACTATTTTAACGCTCATTTCCATATTGATACATGCCTGGATAGGTTTATGGCAAGTATTAACCGATTACATTAAGTCAATTGCATTGCGATTATTATTACAACTTTTTTTTATTGTAATACTAATGACTTATTTAATTTATGGAACAATAGTGGTGTGGGGAGCGTAAATGAAATTACCAATAAGAGAGTTTGATGCAGTTGTTATTGGTGCTGGTGGCGCTGGGATGCGGGCAGCATTGCAAATTTCCCAGTTAGGTTTGTCATGTGCATTAATTTCTAAAGTTTTTCCAACCCGTTCACACACCGTATCAGCCCAAGGCGGGATCACTGTTGCATTAGGTAATACACATGAGGATGATTGGCAATGGCATATGTATGATACTGTCAAAGGCTCTGATTATATCGGTGATCAAAATGCCATTGAATACATGTGCAAAACCGGACCTGAGGCCATACTAGAACTTGAACATATGGGGTTACCATTTTCACGTTTAGATGATGGCCGTATTTATCAACGTCCATTTGGTGGCCAATCAAAAAATTTTGGTGGTGAGCAAGCGGCTCGCACCGCTGCGGCGGCAGATAGAACTGGGCATGCCCTTTTGCATACCCTATATCAACAGAATTTAAAAAACCATACCACCATTTTTTCCGAATGGTATTCATTGGATTTAGTCAAAAATCAGGATGGTGACATAGTCGGTTGTACCGCTTTATGTATGGAATCTGGTGAGGTAGTTTACTTTAAAGCTAAAGCCACTATTCTTGCGACCGGTGGAGCGGGCAGGATTTATCAGTCAACGACTAATGCACATATTAATACCGGTGATGGGGTAGGCATGGCCGTCAGGGCAGGTGTGCCATTGCAGGATATGGAAATGTGGCAATTTCATCCAACAGGAATTGCTGGCGCGGGTGTATTAGTGACAGAGGGATGTCGTGGAGAGGGTGGCTATTTACTTAATAAAGATGGCGAGTGCTTTATGGAGCGTTATGCACCCAATGCCAAAGATTTAGCGGGCCGTGATGTGGTTGCTCGCTCAATTATGATAGAGATCCGTGAAGGTAGGGGATGTGATGGCCCCTGGGGACCCCATGTTAAATTAAAACTGGATCATTTAGGTAAAGAAGTATTGGAGTCACGATTACCCGGTATTCTTGAGTTATCTAGGACTTTTGCTCATGTTGATCCCGTTAAAGAACCCATTCCTGTTATTCCTACTTGCCATTATATGATGGGTGGGATCCCAACCAAAGTAACCGGTCAGGCGTTGACGATAAATGAAAAAGGTGAAGATGTTGTGATCCCGGGATTATTTGCTGTTGGTGAAATTGCGTGTGTGTCTGTTCATGGGGCCAACCGTTTAGGCGGTAATTCATTACTTGATTTAGTGGTATTCGGCCGTTCTGCTGGCTTACATCTGAAAGAATCTTTACTGGAACAAGGCTCAATGCGTGATGCCAGTGAATCTGATATTGATGTGGCTTTAAAGCGTTTAAATCGCTGGGATAATACCCATAGCGGTGAAGATCCGGTCGAAATACGTAAAGCATTACAAGCATGTATGCAACATAATTTTTCCGTTTTTCGTGAAGGCGATGCGATGGCTAAGGGTTTAGAAGAATTAAAAGTCATTCGTCAACGTTTAAAAAACGCCCGTTTGGATGATACTTCACGCGAATTTAATACCCAACGTATTGAATGTTTAGAACTAGATAATTTAGTAGAAACGGCGTTTGCAACGGCAGAAGCCGCCAATTTCCGGACAGAAAGCCGGGGAGCACATAGTCGTTTTGACCACCCTGATCGTGATGACACAAATTGGTTATGTCACACGCTATATTTACCACAGTCTGGAACCATGGCTCGCCGAGCAGTCAATATGCAACCTGAGTTACGTGAACCCTTCCCACCTAAAATACGTACTTATTAATGCACGACGTTAATAGTGTTGCGGAGAAAGTAGATTATGAAAATTGAATTTTCCATTTATCGTTACAATCCAGACGTCGATAATATGCCACGTATGCAAGACTACAGTTTGGACATAGCTGAAGGGCGTGACATGATGTTGCTGGATGCGTTAATTCAACTAAAAGAAAAAGATCCGACTTTAGCATTTCGTCGTTCTTGTCGTGAAGGCGTTTGTGGCTCTGATGGATTAAATATGAATGGTAAAAATGGCTTGGCCTGTATTACACCATTGTCAGCATTGTGTCGTGATAAAAGAAAGATAGTGATTCGACCTTTGCCAGGTTTGCCGGTTGTTCGAGATTTAATTGTTGATATGGCCCAATTTTATACTCAGTATGAAAAAATTCGTCCTTACCTTATTAATGATGGCAAGAATTCACCGGCTCGTGAATATTTACAGACTCCAGCGCAACGAGAAAAATTGGATGGTTTATATGAGTGTATTCTTTGTGCTTGCTGTTCAACTTCATGTCCATCATTTTGGTGGAATCCTGATAAATTTATTGGACCTGCCGGTTTATTAGCTGCTTATCGTTTCTTAATCGATAGTCGGGATACTGAAACTGAGACAAGATTGGATAATTTAAATGATGCGTTTAGTGTATTTCGCTGTCATAGCATTATGAATTGTGTCAGTGTTTGTCCAAAAGGTTTAAATCCGACTAAGGCTATTGGTCACATTAAATCAATGTTATTAAAGCGTAGTGCATAGTTTGGGTAAAATTTCCCGTAATAGAAATATTGCGGGAAATAAAAAATAGAAATCAATTATTTTAAATTACTGTTATTTTTATGTGTTAAATTATGGCAGGAGTCTTTAAAAACCGGTTACGGTTTTTAAAGGTTCTTACGATAAGGGGAATTTAATAAAAAGCCCCCTTTATTAATAATCGTGCATAGAACACGTTCAAAGAATCTTTATTGAAACCGTCTATATAAAAACGGTACTGTTAACTACGACGAAAACTAAAGCCTATAGGCTTAAGGGATCACAATGCACAACGGCGTAATGAAGGACTGGCTAGATTCAAGTTTTCTAGCTGGTGCAAATCAGTCTTATATCGAACAGCTTTATGAAGACTACTTAACTGACCCTAATTCCGTTAATGCAGACTGGCGAGACATTTTTGATAAACTACCAGGTGCAAGCTCCAACGGTGAATACTCCCATACTCAAACACGTGAATATTTTCGTTCATTGGCGAAAGATTCTACACGTTATCAAACTTCGGTTAGTGATCCGTCTTTGGATGCGAAGCAAGTTAAAGTCCTCCAATTAATAAACGCATTTCGTATTAGAGGACATCAAAATGCAAATCTTGATCCATTAGAGTTGTGGAAACAAGAAACTGTGCCTGATTTAGATCCTGCATTTCATGATTTAACTGAAGCTGATTTTGAAAAAACCTTCAATGTTGGTTCTTTTGCTATTGGCCAGGAAACCATGAAATTGAGTGAGCTGTATACGGCACTGAAGCGTATTTATTGCGCTTCCATTGGTGCAGAATACATGCATATTACCAACACGGAAGAGAAACGTTGGATCCAACAGCGCCTAGAACTGGCCACGCCGGTTAGTGAACAATTTAGCAAACAAGAAAAAATCCGCTTTTTATCAGAATTAACTGCGGCTGAGGGATTAGAGCGCTATCTGGGGGCAAAATTTCCTGGCGCAAAACGCTTTTCCCTCGAAGGGGGCGATTCGCTCATTCCGATGCTAAAGGATTTGATCCGGCATGCAGGTCAACAGGATACGCGTGAAGTCGTATTGGGCATGGCGCACCGTGGGCGATTAAATGTTTTAGTTAACATTTTAGGTAAGCAACCAAAAGATCTGTTTGATGAGTTTGCCGGCAAGCATAAAGATCATTTAGGAACTGGTGATGTTAAATATCATCAGGGCTTTTCTTCTGATTTTAAAACAGAAGGCGCTTTGGTTCATTTAGCTTTAGCCTTTAATCCATCACATTTAGAAATAGTTAGTCCGGTAGTAATCGGTTCTGTCCGTGCGCGTCGTGATCGCTTAGATGAAGGTCGTAGTAATATGGTACTGCCTATTACTATTCATGGTGATGCGGCGGTAACTGGCCAGGGAGTCGTGCAGGAAATGCTGAATATGTCTCAGGCTCGAGGCTATGAAGTTGGTGGTACAGTGCGAATTGTGGTTAATAACCAGATAGGTTTTACCACCTCCAATCCTAAAGATGCACGTTCAACACAATATTGCACTGATATCATGAAAATGGTGCAAGCACCTATTTTTCATGTGAATGCCGATGATCCCGAAGCGGTTGCTTTTGTTACTCGATTGGCATTAGATTTTCGCAATAAGTTTAAACGCGATGTTGTTATTGATTTAGTTTGTTATCGTCGACATGGTCATAATGAAGCGGATGAGCCGAGCGCTACCCAGCCAATTATGTATCAAAAAATTAAAAAACATGCTACACCGCGTAAAATTTATGCCGATAAATTGATAGCGGAAAAGACAGTTACTAGCGATGAAGTAACCGAAATGGTTAATCTCTATCGTGATAAATTAGATCACGGTGATTGTGTCGTTGATGAATGGCGTCCAATAGGCACTAACTATTCGGTCTGGACACCTTACTTAAATCATGAATGGAGTGATGCTTACCCTGCCAAAGTTAAAAAGAAACGACTGCAAGATTTAGCTAAACGTTTAAGTACTATTCCGGCAGAGATTGTCATGCAGCCTCGAGTGGAAAAAATTTACAGTGATCGCCAGGCAATGGCGAGCGGTAAAAAACTACTTGATTGGGGAGCCGCAGAAACTTTAGCTTATGCAACATTAGTTGATGAAGGGATACAAGTTCGTTTATCCGGTGAAGATGCCGGTCGAGGTACGTTTTTTCATCGTCATGCAGTTATTCATAATCAAACTAATGGCTCAGTGTATGTCCCTCTGGCTAATATACGGGAAAATCAAGGTATATTTGACGTTTGGGATTCCGTTTTGTCTGAAGAAGCGGTACTTGCTTTTGAATATGGTTATGCCTCTGCCGAGCCACGGGTTTTGACTATTTGGGAGGCTCAGTTTGGTGATTTTGCTAATGTAGCGCAAGTGGTTATCGATCAGTTTATTAGTTCTGGTGAACAGAAATGGGGACGCATGTGTGGATTAGTGATGTTGTTACCCCATGGCTATGAGGGGCAAGGTCCAGAGCACTCCTCTGCCCGTTTAGAGCGTTATCTACAACTGTGTGCGGAACAAAATATGCAAGTCTGTGTTCCATCTACGCCCGCTCAGGTCTATCATATGCTCCGTCGCCAGATACTTCGTAATATGCGACGTCCATTGATTGTTATGTCACCCAAGTCATTACTGCGCCATCCTCTTGCAGTTTCTAGTTTGGAAGAGCTAGCAAATGGTGAATTCCAGCAAGTTATTAGCGAAGTTGATCCCATAGATGCGAAAAAAGTTAAACGTGTCGTTTTATGTTCAGGTAAAGTTTATTATGATCTACTTGAACAACGTCGTGAAAACAAACAAAAAAATCTCGCTATTGTTCGTATTGAACAATTATATCCATTCCCCCATAAAGATTTAGAAACAGCGCTAAAGCCTTATGCACATGTTCGTGATTTTGTCTGGTGTCAAGAAGAGCCTCTTAATCAGGGTGCATGGTACTGTAGTCAGCATAATATCCGGGAAGCAATTCCAAAAGGTTCATTATTAAGCTATGCGGGGCGCCCTGCATCTGCCTCACCCGCCGTAGGCTACGCGTCTGTTCATCAAGAACAGCAAAAAGCATTGGTTGATGATGCACTAAAAGTAAATAAATTAAAGGATAGAAAATGAGTAGCATAGAAATTCTTGTTCCTGATCTTCCTGAATCTGTTGCCGATGCTACAGTGGCAACTTGGCACAAGAAACCAGGTGATCAGGTAGAGCGCGATGAAGTATTAGTGGAAATTGAAACGGATAAAGTGGTACTCGAAGTACCAGCAGCAGATTCAGGTGTTCTGGAATCAATTTTGGAAGAAGAGGGAGCGACTGTTTTATCTAAACAACTATTGGGACGCATAAAGCTTAGTGATAGTACAGGGATCCCGGCTGAGGTAAAAGAGACAACTGAATCGGCACCAGCTAAACGTCAGACTGCCAGTCTTGAGGAAGAGAGTCATAATGTACTAACACCGGCTGTCCGTCGTTTAATTGCCGAACATGATTTAAACCCGGCTAATATCAAAGGTAGTGGTGTAGGCGGGCGTATAACGCGCGATGATGTTGAAAAATATATTAAAAACCAATCAACAGCCAGCGAAAATACAACTATTAAGCCACAGAATGATGCACCTACAACGACATCATCAATATCTCCTCATCGAAGTGAAAAACGCGTACCAATGACGCGTTTACGGAAACGTATTGCAGAACGTTTACTAGAAGCGAAAAACAACACCGCCATGTTGACCACCTTTAATGAAGTCAATATGAAGCCGGTTTTTGATTTACGCAAACATTATGGTGAAAGTTTCGAAAAACGGCATGGTGTGCGCTTGGGCTTTATGTCTTTCTATGTAAAAGCGGTTGTGGAAGCCTTAAGCGTTATCCTGAAGTGAATGCCTCTATTGATGGTGAGGATTTGCTCTATCATAGTTATTTTGATATTAGCATTGCTGTTTCCACGCCGAGAGGTTTGGTCACACCAGTATTACGTGATGCAGATGCGTTGAGCATGGCAGAAATTGAAAAGCGTATTAAAGAGTTAGCAGTTAAGGGGCGTGATGGCAAATTAACGGTTGAAGAATTGACTGGTGGAAATTTTACCATTACTAATGGTGGTGTTTTTGGCTCTTTAATGTCAACCCCGATTATTAATCCGCCGCAAAGTGCAATTTTAGGTATGCATGCTATCAAAGATAGGCCAATGGCGGTTGATGGTAAAATCGAAATCTTGCCAATGATGTATTTAGCCCTTTCCTATGATCACCGTTTAATTGATGGACGTGAGTCTGTTAGCTTTTTGGTGACCATAAAGGACATGTTGGAAGATCCGGCTCGTTTATTGTTAGACGTCTAGATAACCAAATTAGAGTGAAGTTATTTACTCAGTCTGCAGTATAAAGCTTGGTTAATTTTTTATTGACCAATGTTTAAATGAAAATATATAGAGACCTGTTATGTCTCAGTCAGACTAAATTATGGATAGAGCATCATGAACTTACACGAATATCAGGCAAAACAGCTGTTTGCGCAGTATGGTTTGCCAGTACCGACCGGTTATGCTTGTAAAACAGTAAAAGAAGCAGAAGATGCCACGACAAAATTGGGTAATAGTCCTTGGGTGGCAAAGTGTCAGGTGCATGCGGGTGGCCGAGGTAAAGCGGGTGGTGTCAAAGTGGTTAATAATCGCGACGAAGTCCGGCTTTTTGCTGAAAATTGGTTAGGAAAACGCTTAGTCACTTACCAAACCGACGCCCATGGACAGCCTGTTAATCAAATTTTAGTAGAAGCAGCAACGGATATTGATAAAGAGCTTTATTTAGGGGCGGTGATAGATCGTGCCACTCGTCGGATAGTCTTTATGGCATCGACTGAAGGCGGCGTTGAAATTGAGAAAGTGGCAGAACAGACTCCGGAACTTATCCACAAAGCCATTATTGACCCTTTAACTGGTCCCATGCCTTATCGAGGTCGTGAGCTTGCTTTCAAGTTAGGCTTAAGCGGCAAACAAGTTGAGCAGTTTAGCAACATATTTATCGGATTAGCGACAATTTTTCTCGAGCGTGATCTGGCATTAATCGAGATTAATCCCCTGGTCATAACTAAGCAAGGGGATTTAATTTGTCTGGATGGAAAGCTTAGTGTTGATAGTAATGCACTCTACCGCCAAGCAGAATTACAGAAGATGCGTGATATTTCTCAGGAAGATCCGCGTGAAGCTCATGCATCAGAATGGGAATTAAACTATGTTGCTTTAGATGGCAATATTGGTTGTATGGTTAATGGGGCTGGTTTAGCCATGGGAACCATGGACATTGTCAAGTTGCATGGCGGTGCTCCGGCTAATTTTCTTGATGTTGGTGGTGGAGCCACGAAAGAACGGGTAACAGAAGCATTTAAAATTATCTTATATGATGAAAATGTTAGAGCTGTTTTGGTCAATATTTTTGGTGGCATTGTTCGCTGCGATTTGATTGCTGATGGTATTATTGGCGCAGTTAAAGAAATTGGGGTTAAAGTCCCGGTCATTGTTCGTCTTGAAGGTAATAATGCTGAGCTAGGAGCACAAAAGTTAGCGGATAGTGGCCTACAGATCACGGCTGCAACCAGTTTGACCGATGCGGCAGAAAAAGCAGTAGCAGCGGCGGAGGCGAAATAAGTCATGTCTATTTTAATTGATAAAAATACTAAAGTTATCTGCCAAGGCTTTACCGGTAGCCAAGGAACTTTTCACTCAGAGCAGGCAATTGCTTATGGAACAAAAATGGTCGGTGGTGTAACGCCAGGTAAAGGCGGAACCACACATTTAGGATTACCGGTTTTTAATACAGTACGCGAAGCGGTAAAAGCAACAGGTGCAACCGCATCGGTAATCTATGTGCCAGCTCGATTCTGCAAAGATTCGATTCTTGAAGCGATCAATAGTGGCATCAAACTGATTATTACCATAACCGAAGGGATCCCTACCTTAGATATGCTAACAGTGAAAGCAAAGTTAGATGAAACTGGGGTAAGAATGATAGGGCCAAACTGCCCGGGTATTATTACCCCGGGTGAATGTAAGATTGGTATCCAACCCGGACATATCCACAAACCTGGCAAAGTCGGTATTGTATCACGCTCTGGCACCTTAACTTATGAAGCAGTTAAGCAGACAACCGATGCAGGCTTAGGCCAATCGACTTGTGTCGGAATTGGTGGTGATCCTATTCCTGGTTCAAATTTTATTGATATATTGAAATTGTTCCAGGCAGATCCACAAACTGAAGCTATCGTTATGATTGGTGAAATTGGTGGTACAGCGGAGGAGGAAGCGGCCGCTTATATTAAACAACATATCACCAAACCCGTCGTTGCTTATATTGCTGGCGTAACGGCCCCCAAAGGTAAGCGTATGGGTCATGCTGGCGCCATCATTGCTGGCGGTAAAGGTACCGCTGATGAGAAGTTTGCTGCTTTAGAAGCGGCAGGGGTAAAAACAGTTCGTAGTTTAGCCGAAATTGGCGCAGCCGTTAAGCATTTAGTGACTGGTAAATAACCAGATTCATACTATGATTTGTAAAGGCCACTATAGATAGTGGCTTTTTTGACTATATAAATTATTGATATATAGATATATTTTGATATTATCTACTTGATAACCATTTTATAATTTTAACTTACAGATATAAATCTCATCTTTGACGGGTTTATATACCATTCTGCTATAGCCTCAATTCTGTTATTTAGTTTTCTTAGCAAAAATCAGCCAAAATGTATTTAACAATTATATTTACGAGAATTAAATCTACTAGGTGGTGATGAGAAATAAAAAATAATTCAATTTTATTGTGCGGTTAAAAATAGTTATAAAATAAAAAACGATTAACATTCAATATCATAATTTTATTTTACTCTAATAAATATAAATTTATATTATTTTTAACATAAATATAATAATTATTTAAATCTAACCATTTGTTACTTAGGTGAAATTTATTTATCATGGTTTTTATTTTTTATTAAATAGTAAAGTATAAAATATTATTTGAAGATAAAAATAAAGAATTTAAAAATTTCTTTAATCAAATTTTTTATAAAACATATTTCTTTATTTTTTGATTTCCGGAGGCTGCTGTGAATTCATATAATATTTGGCAGGATTTTTATCAACTTACCCATTTAAGTATAGATTTTCCAAATTCGGTTAATAATAAAGCTGCAATTTATGGCAATGGTAAAAATCAGGTATAGGTCATGGTTACTCTACGTATTATTGATAAAAGTCTTTCACCTATTTCATTAAAAGAAGAGGATGTAAGAGAACATATTTTTCTTTGTGACTTCTTTTCGGGTAATGACTTGAAATCGGGCTGGAAAATATCCGACAAAGATAATGGATATAACAAAGTGATTGAATATATCCAAAGCGCCGATGCTCGGCATGAAAAAATTGATGTGATGGATGATGGTTTTATTAGTATCCATAAGTTTGTTTGCTGTGACAGACAGGATAATGGAGTTGTTATTGCTGGTGGTATTGATATTCCTGGGGTGGGTAAATTTAACACTTCCCAATTTGGTACCTCGACCAAAAATGGCCCCAATGGCAAAGAAGGCAATGAATTTAAAAACCCGAAAAATATTACCATCATTGCCAGAGAACCCATCCGTTACAGTGATAAAGATAATATTACGATACAAGCGGGCGTATTATCTGACATTGCTGAGTTGAATTATCAAACGTTTTACTCTAGTAATGCGCCTTCTTCTTACAAGGGAAAAATAGAGAGTTCAATTATCAAGATTCTTCCAAGTAAAGAAACCGGTGTAAATAACTTCTTTAAAGAACATGTTATTTCTTATCATCCAATAAAAAATCAGGATATGAGTCAGGAAATGCATGTTGTAAGAAGTCCACAGGTTTTTAAATGTTTTTCTATATTTAAAGAACCTCACTATCCCTGTGCGGTTATTGGTAAAAGTCAGCAAAATAGTTATCAGGTCAATTTATGGTACTCAATGAATGACGTTATTGATATTGATGGCTTTTATATACTTAATGATAATAATAGTAATTATCCGACTAAATATCTCTGTAATCCTAAAATAAGAAAAGAATATATCGATGATAAAAGTGGTGCTGTTAACTTAATTTTATATAAAAATACTATTCCGGTTAGTAGTGCTTTATATCAACAAGGCTGGAAAGATGTAATTAATAATCCTGTTATTGAGGTTGTTGACAGTTATGGTAATGAAGGAAATATTGAATTAACCTTCGATAGCCAAGAGCATTTTGATATACCGGCTATTGTTTTGTTTAAGTTGAGTTTTTAAACACCATAAAAAAGCCCTGTTAGTTAGGGCTTCGTTGAACAGGATCGCATCATTCAGGCTATCGGCCTTGCAAAAATTCAGCATTCAACCACTTCGGTTTTTTTTTAGTGCACAGCCAATCGGTAACGAAGCGTTATAGTTGGCGTTCCCTCTACTGCTATATTTTTGCTGGGAATAAATTTGCGTGTCTTGCCCATTTTTAGCGGTTTTTTTATGACAGCAATACCGAAGCATGGCTGGCGGCAAAGATAGCGCAAATAGGAAGTTTGTTGCTTTCGAAGCGGTAGGAGTAAAACGGTTCGTAGTTTAACCGAATGGGGCAGCCGTTAACTAATTAGTGACTAGTAAATAACCTGATTCATACTATGATTAGTAAAAGCCACTATAGATAGTGGCTTTTTTTATGTTTAGGCTGTGAGAAATGTTGGTAAACTTAGTTTTTCACGAGCAAAAATGACGTTATACGGATTGAAAAGATCCAATTTCGGGTTTGTTAAATCACGTTTTGGCTTGTCGTTCTAAGCCATCTAACGGTAAATTGTTAGAATGAATTATTGCCTATTTTATTAACATCTACTGAAAAATAAGTCGCTATTTAAGCTATTGATGATTTTAATAAAAATTGATTTAAATCAAATAATAACATGAGTTTTGCTTTCATTTTTCAAAAATTTATTGTGGATCAAATTTGGCTAGTATTTAAATGTAGTGGTATGTTGATTTAATCGCAAAATTTCAATCTTAATCGTATTAAATCTATTTATTATAAGTGTATATAAGCGTACTATTATTAAGATGTTTGTTGTATTTTGATAAATTTTTTATCGTTATTTTAAGATGTATAAAGCTGGTAGTTATGAGGCTTTCATCTTTGCATTATGAAAGTCAGGTCGCCGCAAGTCGGTGTCTTCCTGCTAGGAGCAAGGAGTCAAGATGTTTGATATTGTCGAACTGTCCCGGTTACAGTTTGCCTTAACTGCAATGTATCATTTCCTGTTTGTGCCATTAACACTTGGTATGTCGTTTTTACTAGCCATAATGGAAACGGTATATGTTATTTCAGGTAAACAGATATATAAAGATATGACTAAATTCTGGGGTAAGTTATTTGCTATTAACTTTGCCTTAGGTGTTGCAACCGGTTTGACCATGGAATTCCAATTCGGGACTAACTGGTCATACTATTCCCATTATGTTGGTGATATTTTTGGTGCGCCACTGGCAATTGAAGGATTAATGGCGTTCTTCCTGGAGTCAACATTTGTTGGTTTATTTCTTTTTGGCTGGGATCGTTTAAGTAAAACCCAACACTTAGCTAGCACATGGCTGGTTGCGTTGGGTTCTAATTTTTCTGCGCTATGGATCTTAGTTGCTAATGGTTGGATGCAAAACCCGATTGCTTCTGATTTTAACTTTGAAACCATGCGAATGGAAATGCTCAGTTTTTCAGAATTAGTTTTAAATCCCGTGGCACAAGTTAAATTTGTTCATACCGTTGCGGCAGGCTATTGTACGGGTGCCATGTTCATCTTAGGCATTAGTGCTTATTACTTACTCAGAGGCCGTGATCGACCCTTTGCTAAACGTTCTTTCGCGATAGCGGCAAGTTTTGGTATCGCCTCAGTACTATCTGTCATTGTCTTGGGTGATGAATCGGGTTATGAAATGGGTGATGTGCAGAAGACCAAATTAGCCGCTATTGAAGCTGAATGGGAAACCCAACCACCGCCGGCCTCATTTAATCTTATTGCTATACCCAATAGCGAAAAAATGAAAAATGAATTCGCAGTGGAAATTCCATGGTTAATGGGAATTATTACCACCCGTTCTATCGATACGCCGGTTTTGGGTTTAAAAGATTTAATGGCGCAACATGAAGTTCGTATCCGTAATGGTATAAAAGCCTATGCACTGTTAAAACGATTACAGGCTGGTGATAACGATCCTGCTACACGAAAAGCATTTGATACAAATAAAAAAGATCTTGGCTATGGATTATTGTTAAAACGCTATACGCCTAATGTTGTTGATGCCAGTGAAGAACATATTAAAGCGGCAGCCAAAGATAGTATTCCTAAAGTTGGACCGCTATTCTGGGCGTTTCGCATTATGGTGGCTTGTGGCTTCCTAATGTTGCTTATTTTTGGCTTATCCTTTTGGTCTGTTATTCGTAACCGTATTGGAGAGAAAAAATGGCTTTTGCGTTTAGCTATGTTCGGTATTCCGTTACCATGGATTGCGGTTGAATCTGGTTGGTTTGTTGCTGAATATGGCCGCCAACCGTGGGCAATTGGTGAAATTTTACCGACAGCGGTTGCGCATTCATCATTAAGTAGTGCAGATCTAATTTTCTCGATGGCGCTAATATGTGGTCTGTATACTTTGTTCTTGGTTATTGAATTGTTCTTAATGTTCAAATTTGCACGTAAAGGGCCGAGTAGTCTTAAAACAGGTCGTTATCATTATGAGCAACAAAATATTTCAGCCCAAGAAGCTTAGTAAACAGGAGTCCATTCATGTTTGATTATGAAGTTCTAAGATTTATATGGTGGCTACTGATTGGTGTGTTGCTGATCGGTTTTGCCGTGACTGATGGTTTTGATATGGGTGTTGGTATCTTATTACCATTTATGGGAAAAACAGATACTGAGCGTCGCATCATGATCAATTCAATCGCACCGCATTGGGATGGTAATCAGGTTTGGCTAGTGACTGCGGGTGGTGCACTATTTGCGGCTTGGCCGATGGTTTATGCAGCGGCATTCTCAGGTTTTTATGTTGCCATGATATTAGTCTTGGCGTCACTATTTTTCAGACCGGTAGGGTTTGACTATCGTTCAAAGCTTGAGAATTCCAAATGGCGCAATATGTGGGATCGCGGCATATTTATTGGTAGCTTTGTTCCTCCACTGATCATTGGTGTTGCTTTTGGCAATTTGTTACAGGGCGTTCCTTTTGCAGTCAATGACCAATTATATTTGAATTACACCGGCTCATTTTTGGGGTTACTTAATCCTTATGGTTTATTAGCGGGCATTATTTCTATAATGATGATAATTACCCAAGGCGCAACTTATCTTCAGATGCGCACGGTAGGTGAATTACATTTACGTTCACGTAATATCACTTATATTACCGCTTTTTTAACCTTAATCGCTTTTGCAGCGGCTGGCTTTTGGTTGATATATGGGATTGATGGTTATGCGATTAAAAGTAACATCGATACCTATGCCGTTTCTAATCCGCTACATAAAGAAGTAGTAAAAGAAGCTGGGGCATGGTTGGTTAATTTTAATAATCATCCCGGCTTATGGGCATTACCTATACTGGGCTTAATTTTTCCCATACTGACTATCTTAGGTACCAAGCTTGATAAAGCCGGCTGGGCATTTTTATTCTCATCACTGACAATTGCATGTATTATTTTAACTTTCGGCATTAGTATGTTCCCATTCATTATGCCTTCAAGTATACAGCCTAATGCCAGTTTGACGATTTGGGATGCCACTTCAAGCTTGTTTACATTACAAGTGATGACGGTTGTTGCCATCATTTTTGTGCCAATAATATTGGCGTATACAATTTGGTGTTATTACAAAATGTTTGGTCGCATTGACAAAATGCATATTGAAAATAACAAGCATTCATTATATTAAGGAGCGAATAGCATGTGGTATTTTGCTTGGATTTTAGGAACGCTACTTGCTTGTAGTTTCGCTGTCATTGCAGCTCTGGCTATTGAGCAGGTTGAAGCTAATGCGGCTAACAAAGCTAACCATCCTGGTGAATGATAATGGTAGATAAAATCTACTCAGCAATGCATAAGGGTCCGTTTCGGATCCTTATCCTGTTTATGGCATTTGCCATGGCTTTTTGTGTACTCTGGGATCCAACATTATTTGCCGCAAATACCAGTTCTCTTGCTACATGGCAGGAATTATTGCTAATTTGGGCAACTTGTAGTGGGATAATATTTGGTATTGGGTTTTTACCTAACAAAGCGTTTTGGCGTTATTTTTTTCATCCATTACCTGCTATTTTGATCCTGGTTTGCGGACTATTTTATTTCTTGCGTATGAGTTTCATTTCTTAAAATAAGTTTATATTTCACTATTTTTTTGTAACTTTATTTATAAATCATTCCAATAGATGATTCACTTAAGTATAGTGACGGGTAATTAATTGATAGCGAGGGGAGTAAAATATGCTGTTTTGCTGGCCTATCCGTGTTTATTACGAGGATACTGATGCGGGAGGTATAGTCTATTATGCACGTTATGCGCATTTTTTCGAGCGTGCTAGAACGGAAATGTTACGAGAAAAAGGATTTGAACAGCAGAAATTACGAGAACAAAATTTAGCCTTTGTCGTACGTAAAATGACAATTGACTATTTATACCCTGCTAAATTGGATGATTTATTAACCGTTGAAACAAAAATTAACCATGTTCAACGTACATCATTGACTTTTCTGCAACGATTAATTAATCAGCAAGGAAAAGAAATTTGCACAGCAGAAATAATTATTGTTTCTATTGATACCTCTGAAATGAAGCCAATCGGGCTTCCTGAGTCTATTGTGGCGGAGTTTAAGCAGTGGCTGACATGAATATCTTAGATTTATTCCTCAAAGCGAGTTTTTTGGTTCAACTTATCATGTTGATCCTCATAGGATTCTCTATTGCTTCTTGGGCTATTATTATTCAACGAAGCAAAATTTTAAATGCAGCAACTCGAGAAACGGAAGCTTTTGAGGATCGTTTTTGGTCCGGTATTGAGCTATCACGTCTCTATAAAGAATGTCAGGCTCGGCGTGATACATTAACTGGATCAGAACAGATTTTTTATTCTGGCTTTAAAGAATTTGCTCGTTTACGCCAAGCTAATCTTCATACCCCAGAAGCTGTAATGAATGGCGCATCTAGAGCTATGCGAATATCAATGAATCGTGAGTTAGAATCATTGGAGGCGCATATACCCTTTTTAGGTACGGTAGGATCAATAAGTCCTTACATCGGATTATTTGGTACCGTATGGGGAATCATGCATGCTTTCATCGCTTTAGGTTCGGTTAAACAGGCAACATTACAAATGGTCGCTCCGGGTATTGCTGAAGCCTTAATTGCAACGGCAATCGGCTTGTTTGCCGCTATTCCAGCTGTAATGGCTTATAATCGCCTGAATCAGCGAGTCAATAAATTGGAACAAAGTTATGACAATTTTATGGAAGAATTCTTAGCCATTTTGCATCGTCAAGCTTTTGCTTCTGAAAAGCAATAAATGCGGAGAACAGAAAGATGGCACGGACTCGACATAGACGTGAACTGAAATCTGAAATTAACATCGTTCCTTTATTGGATGTACTGTTGGTACTGTTATTGATCTTTATGGCAACGGCTCCGATTATTTCGCAAAGCGTAAAAGTGGAATTACCTGATGCGGCACAAGCAGAAATTGTGTCAGGCAGTGATAATCCGCCCATTATTCTTGAAGTCGCTGGCGTAGGGCAATACAGTGTTATTATTGATGGTCATCGGGAAGAGCTTTTACCGCCAGAACAGATTGCGGCAATAACAAAAGCCGCATTGGTAAAAAATCCACAGGCCATTTTTTTAATTGGCGGCGCTAAAGATGTACCTTATGAAGAAGTTATTAAAGCGCTAAATATACTTCATCAAGCTGGCATTAAATCGGTTGGCTTTATGACTCAGCCTATTTGATGTAATTGCATAATTACTTGTTTGGAAATCTGTTGTGAGAAAGACAAAAGAGCAAAAAAATAAACTGAGTCGCTCTGTCGTACTCTCTATAATACTTCACTTTTTACTATTTGGTTTTATCATTTTGGGTTCACTGAATGAAATTATTAAACTTGGTGGTGGCGGTCAAGGTGGTGAAGTGGTCGATGCTATCATGGTTGATCCAAGTGCCGTAATAGAACAGTATAACCAACTGCAACGGCAGCAAACTAGTGCCAAACAAGCAGATGCTGAGCGAAAGAAACGTCTGCAACAACAAGAAGAAGAACTACGAAAACAGCAGGAAGAAGAACAAAAACGCTTAAAAATGGTTGAAGAGCAGCGTATTAAAATAGAACGAGAAGCCGAGCAACAACGCAAGCAAGCAGAAGAAGCGGCCAAAAAAGCGAAAGAACAACAGAAAATTGCTGAAGAGGCTGCCGCTAAAGCCAAAGCAGAACAAGAGCGGCTAATAAAAGAGCAAGCAGAGGCAAAAGCGAAAGCAGAAGCGCAAGCTAAAAAAGAGGCTGAAATAGCCAAGATTAAAGCACAAGCTGAAGCCAAAGAAAAAGCTGAAAAAGCTGCTAAGGCATTGGCAGCTAAGAAAAAAGCCGATGCAGCAAAACAGGCTGCTGCGGTTGAAGATCTGCTCGGCGGGTTAACTGCTCAACAACCAATTCAGCAAACAGGAGGTGCAGCAGCGGCGGGTCAAGGAGCAAATAGAAGAAGCGGGGCATCTAGTTCAGACGTGGCTAATTATCAGAGCAAGATCCAAGCCGCGATTCAGAGCAAATTTTATAATGCTGATATTTATCGCGGCAAAACATGCGAATTAAGCATAAAACTCGCTCCTGACGGTATGTTAATTAGTATTGCAGCTAAAACTAGTGCAGCAAATGATCAATCACTCTGTGACGCAGCGATACTTGCAGCCAAGACAGCGATAATGCCTAAACCGCCTAGTCGTAGTATTTATGATGCATTTAATAAAGAGGGAAGTTCTTTAGTGTTCAAACCTTAGTTAATGAGTGTTATGAATAGCATAAGGCTAGGAAAATTAACAAAAGTTTTTCAGTTATCTGGTTTTGTGTATTCACCTTTGTTAATATTTAAGCTAATTATTACGGACGTGAATACGTGATAAGGAAGAAAAAATGAAGCAGGCATTTAAATTATTATTAGGTTTTCTAATACTATGGGCGGCATATGCTCAGGCAGAAATTCGTATTGAAATTACTCAAGGCATCAATACAGCACAGCCTATTGCTATTGTACCTTTTAAATGGACAGGAACAGGTACTTTACCCGACAATGTAGGACAAATTGTTGCGGCTGATTTACGAAATAGCGGTAAATTTAATCCGATTGATCCCAGTCATATGCCTCAACAACCAACCACCGCATCGGAAGTCACCCCCACTGTTTGGACGGCATTAGGTATCAACGCGGTTGTTGTTGGCCAGGTACAACCTGCTGCTGATGGGCAATATATTATTAGCTATCAATTGGTTGATGTGGTGAACTCTCCTGGCGCTGTATTAACGCAAAATCAATTGAAAGTAGCGGCAAAATGGTTACGCTATGCAGCACATACTATTAGTGACGAAGTCTTTGCCAAATTAACCGGTATTCGAGGTGCATTTCGTACTCGTATTGCTTATGTAGTGAAAACCAATGGTGGAAAGTTTCCTTATGAATTAAGGGTTTCAGATTATGATGGTTATAATCAATTTACTGTCCATCGCTCGCCCGAACCTCTCATGTCTCCAGCCTGGTCAGCTGATGGAGAAAAATTAGCTTATGTAACCTTTGAAAGCGGCAGTTCTGCGTTGGTTATACAAACGTTAGCAACGGGTGAAGTCCGCCAAATTGCCGCTTTCCCGCGGCATAATGGTGCACCTACTTTCTCCCCTGATGGAACCAAGCTGGCTTTTGCTCTGTCAAAGAGCGGTAGTTTAAATCTTTATGTAATGGATTTGGCCAGTGGCCAAACTCGCCAAATAACCGATGGTCGCAGTAACAATACTGAACCAAACTGGATGCCAGATAGTCAGACACTTATTTACACTACTGATCAAGCTGGACGTCCACAAATATACAAACTAAATATTAATGGTGGTGTGCCAGAGCGTATTACTTGGGAAGGCAAGCAAAACCAGGATCCAAGCGTCAGCCCTGACGGTAAGTTTATGGTAATGGTCAACTCGAGTGATGGTAAACAGCACATTGCTAAACAGGATCTGGCAACGGGTAACGTTGAATATTTGACGGATACGTTTCTGGATGAAACGCCGAGTATTGCACCTAATGGTACTATGGTAATTTATAGCTCCTCACAAGGGTTAGGTACTGTATTACAACTGGTATCAACGGATGGGCGTTTCAAAGCGCGTCTGCCGGCAACTGATGGACAGGTTAAATTTCCTGCCTGGTCGCCGTATTTGTGATGCATAATAATAAGTATTTAATAACTATTAAAGGATCGAACAAGATGCAATTGAATAAAGTGCTTAAAGGGCTAATGTTAGCGTTACCTATGCTAGCCGTTGCAGCATGTAGCTCAAAAAAAGGCAATGACAAGACAGGTACTGAAAACAATGTAGTAGATAGCAATGCTAGCCTTTCTGCTGAGCAATTGGCTCGTCAGCAGATGCAAGAATTGCAAAGTAACAATATTGTTTACTTTGGTTTCGATAAGTACGATGTTGCTCCAGAGTATGCACAAATTTTAGATCAGCATGCAGCTTTCATGCGCGGTAATCCTTCAGTAAAAATTACTGTTGAAGGCCATGCTGACGAACGCGGTACACCAGAGTATAATATTGCCCTTGGTGAGCGTCGTGCTAATGCTGTGAAAATGTATTTGCAGAGCAAAGGCGTCAACGGTGAGCAAATTGCTATCGTATCTTATGGTAAGGAAAAACCGGCGGTACTGGGTCATGACGAAACAGCATATGCTAAAAACCGTCGTGCGGTACTGGCATATTAAGAGTATTACATGAACAGTAACTTCAGACATCTTTATTTGAGTCTGTCGTTATTGGTTGGCGTAGCGGCTACAGCAGTCGCTACTGCCCAAGCGCCAATCATTAATGTCGGCTCAGGCTCTACCAGTGATCGTCTTCTTCAAATTGAGACAGCGGTTAATTCTCAAGGGCAATTATTATATCAAATTCAGAAGCAGTTATCGGATGCTCAGCGAGACATTGATACATTGCGTGGTCAAATTCAGGAAAACCAATATCAGTTAATTCAAGTTATTGAACGACAAAAAGATCTTTATATCCAGTTGGATTCATTGACCACTGGTGCAAATAAAGTCAAAGCAAATACTGAAAGTAGTAATAGCAGTAATGCTATTGGCACGGCTGAACCAGCGAATGAAAAGGCTGACTATGATACGGCGGTTGCACTTGCTATAAAGAGCAAATCTAAACAGCAGATTGCCCAGGCAATTAGTTCTTTTCAGCATTTTATCAAAGCTTACCCTAAATCTAATTATCAGCCCAATGCTAATTATTGGCTTGGACAATTGAATTATAATCAGGGAAATAAAGATGATGCGGCTTTTTATTTTGCTACCGTCGTAAAAAACTACCCTAATTCACCCAAAGGGGCAGAATCCCTTTATAAAGTAGGGTTACTGATGCAAGAAAAAGGGCAAAATGATAAAGCACGAGTTGTTTATCAACAAGTGATTAAAGCTTATCCTGGCAGTCCGAGTGCGCAATTGGCAGAGAAAAAATTAGCATCACTCTAATGAATAGCCCCGAAGTATATACTGCTGTTTATTTCGGGGATAATTGTGTGATTAATAAGCATTTAAATTCATTCAGTAAAAAAACAATTGCACCCTTAGTAAAAATAAGTAATATACACCGCCATCAGCTCAGGTAACTTCAGATGGGTCGTTAGCTCAGTCGGTAGAGCAGTTGACTTTTAATCAATTGGTCACAGGTTCGAATCCTGTACGACCCACCATCTAAAAAACTCTTCCTACTTTCCAACAAAACTAAAATAATATATTGCAATGCGAGTACAGGATGAAAAGCTGTGTAGGTTCGAGCCGAGCGCAGCGAGACAGCCTTGTGCCAAGCACAACGACCCGCAGGGCGAGGCCGTAGACCGGGTGATCCTGTACGACCCACCATCTAAAAAACTCTTCCTACTTTGCAAAGAAACTAAAATAATATATTGCAATGCGAGTACAGGTTGAGAAGCTGTGTAGGTTCGAGTAGAGCGCAGCGAGACAGCCTTGTGCCAAGCGCAACGACCCGCAGGGTGGGGCCGTAGACCGGGTGATCCTGTACAATCCATCATCTAAAGATATCTTCATGCTTTCCAAAAAACCAAAAATAATATATCGCAATGCGAGTACAGGATGAGAAGCTGTGTAGGTTCGAGTCGAGCGCAGCGAGACAGCACAACGACCCGCAGGGCGGGGTCGTAAGCCAAGTGATCCTGTACGATCCAGCATCTAAAGATATTGCTACTATTTCAGCCAAAAGCTAATTTCATCTTATCTGGATACTGAATGCGGATGAAAAACAGTATTTATTTTTATTATGCAACCAGATAGATAAATCGATTATCTAGCGCTATTTGATAGTAAAAATTAAGCGACAAAATTTTAAATATTGATTATCTTGTTTAGTATATGAAACAAAAGAGGCAAAGAAATAGTCTTTTTTGCTAAAAAAGATTATTTTTAATTTAAATACTAAACAAACGAGTGAAAAATGTCTAATTTTATTGATTTCAATTTAGCTAGCTATCCATTTCCTATTAGGTCAGCGCCTTTGACAGATAGTGAAAAAAAACATTGTAAATAATCTATTAAACTATTGTTGGAAAAGAGAAATGCGGTTATAGTCGCGCATTATTATACCGATCCTGACGTTCAAGCTATAGCCGAAGAAACCGGTGGTTGTGTAGCTGATTCACTGGAAATGGCACGTTTTGGCTCACTACATCCGGCATCGACTTTAGTTGTTGCTGGAGTTAGATTTATGGGAGAAACGGCCAAAATCTTAAATCCTGAAAAAACAATATTAATGCCAACATTGAAAGCGGAGTGCTCATTAGATTTAGGGTGTCCCGCAAAGCCATTTGCTGAATTTTGTGATCAACATCCAGAGCGAACAGTGGTTGTTTATGCCAATACTTCTGCCGCAGTTAAGGCTAGAGCTGACTGGGTTGTAACTTCCAGTATTGCAGTTGAATTAATTGATTATTTAGATAGTCAAGGACAAAAAATTATCTGGGCACCGGATCGTCATTTAGGTAATTATGTACAAAGAAAAACAAGAGCAGATATTCTTTGCTGGCAAGCTACTTGTATTGTACATGATGAATTCAAAATTCAAGCCTTGAAGAAAATGAAAGTGTTGTATCCTGATGCGGCAATATTAGCGCATCCAGAATCCCCAGCAGCTGTTGTTGATTTTGCAGATGCAATTGGCTCAACCGGTCAATTGATCCAAGCTGCGCAAAATTTGCCTAATCAGCAAATAATCGTGGCAACAGATAAAGGTATTTTTTATAAAATGCAGCAAGCATGTCCAGATAAAACATTTTATATTGCGCCAACGGCAGGTGAAAGTGCGTTCTGCCGAACTTGTGCACATTGTCCTTGGATGGCAATGAACAGCTTAAAAACTATTGAACAAGGACTAAAAAAAGAAGGTGAATTACACGAAATATCTATTAATGGTGAATTAAGAGAGAGAGCATTAAAACCTTTGGAGCGGATGTTGTCGTTTGCTGCTAACATTAAGTGACTGAATTATAAGTGTTAATAGGGTAAGAGGAATGGAGTTTTTCAATACTAGTAATACTATGGTACATATTGCTCTTGGCAGCAATGGTTATAACTTATCTTATATAGAAGCTGTGGCTACGATAGCCGGATTTTTATGTATTTGGCTTGCTAGCCAGGAAAAAATTATTAATTATCTTTTTGGTTTAATAAACGTTACATTATTTGCTGTAATTTTTTTTCAAATTCAATTGTATGCTAGCTTATTGTTACAAATTTTCTTTTTTGCAGCAAATACATATGGTTGGTACGCTTGGAGTCGAGTAGATGCTTATCATGAATTAAGGCTTAAGATTCGCTGGATGAGTTTTTCAAAAGTAGTGGTAACTTTATTTATCGCTATTATTTCAACGCTGCTATTAAGTTTTAACATTGATAAAGTGTTTATTTTTCTTACTCAGATTACTTGGGATATCGCCCATTTATTAGGCTTTCATATTGAACCTGTACAAATAGAGCCCGATGCATTCCCTTTTTGGGATTCAGTAATGATGGTACTCTCGATTATTGCTATGGTACTAATGACACGAAAATATGCAGAAAACTGGTTACTATGGATTATTATCAATATTATTAGTGTTGTCATTTTTTACTTGCAGGGTGTTTTAGCAATGTCATTTGAATACTTGATGTTACTCGGTATTTCAATCAATGGTTTTCGACTTTGGCGTCGGTCAGCTAAAGAAAATGGTTCGATATTTTTAGCTAATTGATTGTTACTTGTATTGGTATAACCGTATAATATTTTTAAAATTAACGATTAAGAAATTTATATCATATTATATATTTTGATTAAATCTTTATAATATAAATATTAGTGCATATTTACACTTTTATCTCTAGAGGTTAAATTGAGTTCATCTTTTATTTATTTTAGAGAATATATTGGCTAAAAAGCGATACATTGAGCAGAAAAGATGACTTATAAGAATGATGACATTAGAATTAAACAGATAAAAGAGTTATTACCGCCAGTTGCATTACTAGAAAAATTTCCGGCAACAGATAAAGCCGCTTTGACAGAGCAAACAGCTCGTGAATCAATTCATCAAATTCTAACTGGTAAAGATGACAGACTTTTGGTTGTTATTGGTCCATGTTCAATTCACGATCCAAAAGCAGCCATTGAATATGCACAAAAGCTAAAAAAAATTCATGATGAGTTAAAAGATGAACTAGAAATTGTTATGCGGGTTTATTTTGAAAAACCGCGTACAACTGTTGGCTGGAAAGGTTTAATTAATGATCCTTTTATGGATAACAGTTTTGATATTAATGAAGGATTGCGTATTGCACGTAATTTATTGGTAACAATTAATGATTTAGGTTTACCAACTGCGGGTGAATTTCTTGATATGATCACACCTCAATATGTGGCAGATCTTACCAGTTGGGGAGCGATTGGCGCACGTACTACTGAATCTCAAGTTCATCGTGAATTAGCATCCGGTCTCTCTTGCCCGGTAGGTTTTAAAAATGGTACCGATGGAACAATAAAAGTGGCTATGGATGCAATTAATGCTGCTAAAGCGACTCACTGTTTTTTATCGGTTACTAAATGGGGTCACTCAGCAATTGTAAATACTAGCGGTAATCTCGATTGTCATATTATTTTGCGTGGTGGTAAAAAGCCAAACTATAGTGAATCAGATATCCAAGCTGTTAAAGAGAGTTTGCAAAAATCAGGCTTGTCAGCCCAAATTATGATTGATTTCAGTCATGCAAATAGCTGTAAACAATATAAAAAACAGCTTGAAGTGGCTGAAAATGTAGCTCATCAAATATGCCACGGTGAAAAAGCAATCATTGGAGTAATGGTCGAAAGTCATCTTGTTGAAGGAAATCAAGATATAAGTATAAATAAACCGCTAGAGTATGGTAAAAGTGTGACAGATGCCTGTATTGGTTGGCAAGATAGTAAAAAATTATTATATCGTTTAGCTGAAGCTGTTCGAATACGTCGTAAAAAGCATATCTAATTCATGATTAATAAGGCCACAAAGTGGCCTTATACTTATAAATTTAATTTAATTATTTTGCTTTACCTTGATTAGCAACAGCGGCTGCTTTAGCGGCTATTTCAGCTTGATCACCAAGATAGTAGTGTTTAATCGGTTTCATATTTTCATCAAATTCATAAACCAGCGGAACAGCGGTTGGAATATTAAGTTCAAGGATCTCGTCTTCACTCATCTTATCTAGATGTTTGACTAATGCTCTTAATGAATTACCGTGAGCTGCAATAATGACTTTTTCGCCTTTTTTAACTCGAGGTTTAATCACCTCTTCCCAATAAGGGACAACACGTTCAATGGTGGTAGCGAGACTTTCAGTGACAGGAAGCTCTGAAGGTTGCAAATTTGCATAACGAGGATCATGGCCAGGGTAACGAGAATCATCTTTGGTTAATTCTGGTGGTGTAATTTCAAAGCCACGACGCCATAGTTTAACTTGATCGTCACCATATTTTGCTGCTGTTTCTGCTTTATCTAAACCTTGTAGCGCACCATAATGACGTTCATTAAGCCGCCAATTTTTTTCAACGGGAAGCCACTGTTGATCTATTTGATCTAAAATGTTCCACAATGTATGAATGGCACGTTTTAAAACGGATGTATAAGCATAGTCAAAAATAAAACCTTCTTTTTTTAATAGCTGGCCTGCCTCTGTTGCTTCTTCGCGCCCCTTATCGGAAAGTTCAACATCAGTCCAGCCAGTGAACCGGTTTTCTTTATTCCATTCGCTTTCGCCGTGTCTTACTAGAACCAGCTTAGTTACTGCCATAGTTTAAACTCCTATTGATACATTCATTAAAATCGTTCTGAATTATTATATTATCCATGAAACTGAATACCAAATATAACTGTTGTCGTTTTCAAATTGTTGACTAAGATCTACCCTAATTTAACCAGCCTACCATTAAAGTAGTTGTTTAAAAGTGCAAAAATAACCTATTTTGTTATTTATATAAATAAGTATTATTTAAGTGTAGTGAAATTAAAATAGTGTTAGCCAGATAAATCTGTTATTAAAAAATTAAAGCTGAACAGCTATGGCAAATAATAGAAGAGTTTTGATATTGATTTTACCTATTAAAGAAATTTGTTATAGCTATGATAACAAAATATCAAGCATTAAAGATAATGGATTATTTGCTAAAATAAACTTTTCAGTAAAATAAGTGAAATTTATGTTAATTATTTATGTAATAAATTAATAAAAACTGAGATTAGAGAAATTAGCTATTTAGTCCGATAGGCTATTTATAAAATAGCGATGTAAATAAATTATTAATAATAAATTTTAATGATATTGTAGAATTATTTTAAAATTATGTGTCTATATTTATATTTGTAACAATAGATAAAAAAAATGGAGCCTTATGGCTCCAATTTTCCTTTTATAAGAGAAACTTTTCCGTTAGTTTCAGGCACAAAATAGAATAAGACAATTAGTATAATAAAAAATACCAATCAGTAGGTTATATTTCCATATATTAAGTATGTTTCCAAATCGATTAAATAAAATATTCGTTTAGTGATTATTAATGTATAGCGTGTAAATTATCATATTCAATACCTGGTCATTATTGAGAATATTCAAAGTCAATTTGTTATTAAGTTGTTTTTATTTAGTTGTATTCATAATGATTTATTTTGCAATATCATTTAATTTTATTTTCTATATTCGTTTTAAAGCGAATAATATGTAATTTTGTAATCTCTGTATAGTTAAACTATAATTAAATATGTATCTAAATGTTTTCATTTTTTATATCTTATTGATTTTTATTAATTTAATCCATTGGGAAAACGATCATAAGTTAATAATTGATAGCTGTTATCTATTAATATTTGACTTATGATCGATTAAAACGATTTGCCGTTTTAATATTTATATATATCATTTCACTCATTACAAGCTTAACTTATAGAATTTTTTCTTGTTTTTTTGTTTTAGTTCATACTTTAATCTAATCATCTATTTGATGAGAATAATTTTTGTTTAAAAATTTAAATAATTTATATTTGAATATAATTCAACCACTATCAAATTATTAATAAATATAGTTTATCTATGACTAATAGTTATTCGATATTTTACTTTATTAAAAGTGAGAATTTTTACTTAACTTTATTATTAATAAAATTTTAAGGATTCACTTTTATATGTCGAAACGATTATCTTTTTTTATTAAAAAACTAGTACTACTTTTTTCTATCATTTTTATGATGTTGTGTAGTACTGAATTATTAGTTTGGATCACTCGAAATGGCTCCTTAATGGAGCTTGTTAATTAGCTACGTAATTGAATAAAGGCTTTGTTATGAATGTTAATTTCCAAAAGTGCGCTTTAGTATTTGGTGCTATGTTTTTATTAAATGCTTGTTCTGTACCTGTGTCAAAAAAGATGAATAATAAATTAAATGATAAAACAGCGAGTCAAACTAATAAAAATGGCGCGACTATTGTCAATAACCAAAGTAGTATTCCTGCACGAAATTATATAGAAAAAAAAGGTATGTTATTTGATGGTATTACTATTGCCTCGTCAAATAATGAATGTGTTGACCGTTTTAATTTTTTAAAAGAAGCGAATGGCGGTAAATACCAACAATATTCCAATGATTATAATAAAATTAGCAGGGATTATACGTTTTTAAATGTTAATAAAAATATTATGGATAAAGATTCAAAAGAATTATTATCTATGACCCTAAGTACTAAATTAGACACGCTATGCTCAAAAGTTCAATTCTCAGGTTTTCAAAGCGTAAAAGAAAAAGTTAAAGCGTTATCAAGTATTTAAATATTATTCTTATTCTACCACCTTTAATTAACTGAAGGTGGTTTCTTACTATGAATGTACATATTAGAGTAAATTACTTATGCCACAGTTTTCATGGAAGGGAAAAAAAATAATAGCGTGGTGGTTACTTTTAATACAATTATTTTCTCCCCTCCTTTTTTTTTCTACCTCAATAGCTAATGCAGTCGAAAATGCTGAGATGGCTGATACTATCTCAGGTATTTAATCCCTGATGAATGATGCCAAAGAGCATGATAATATCGTTACTAAAGAGAGTTTAACATCGTCATCTCAGGGAGAAACCTCTCTATTTCCCTCTGAACGCTTGAGTTCAGGACATTATCCGTTAGAAATGCCACCCAGTCTTGAAATCAAGGCTAACAGCACCGAGACAATTAATCCTATTTTACCTAATTTAGGTGGAGCTGAAACTTCCGCAGAAGACAATACAGATCAAGCTTTGGCTTCCATTGCCAGCCAGGTTGGCAATATTTTAGCCAATAGAAATGCAGTTGATGCTTCTATCGGTTATGCAAAAAATATTGGCGAAGGGTTGGTTAATCAGCGACTTAACGATTGGTTAAGTCAGTATGGTACTGCCCGTGTTTCTATCAGCAGCGATAGAACATTTACTGGAGATTTTTTATTACCTGTTATAGATAGCATAAATAGTTTGCTTTTTACCCAATTAGGATTAAGAACAAATAAAGACAGAAATACTTTAAATTTGGGTTTAGGTTATCGTCAATATTGGGGCGATTGGATGTATGGCATTAATACTTTCTATGACTATGATTACACCGGAGGTAATGCCCGCTTAGGTCTAGGTGGTGAAGCTTGGACAGATTATCTGAAATTAGCGGCTAATGGCTATTTTGGCTTAACTGATTGGCACCAATCAAAGATATTTATAATGGATGATTATGATGAGCGTCCAGCAACCGGCTTTGATGTTCGCGCAGAAGCCTATTTACCGACTTACCCTAAACTGGGTGGTAGTATCAAATATGAAAAATATTTTGGCAAAGGTGTCCATCTTGGTACCGGTGTTGATCCTGATAAATTAAAAGACGATCCTTATGCATTGACATTAGGGATAAATTACACGCCCGTACCATTAATAACCTTGAAAGGGGAGCATGCGGCCGGTGACCGTAATGACACTATGGTTGGTATGGATATTATTTATCGCTTTGGCGTGCCTTTAGCACAGCAATTAGATCCTGATGCGGTTGATGTCATGCGTAGTTTGGTTGGTAATAAGTATGATTTTGTCGATCGAAATTATGATATTGTTATGCAATATCGCAAACAGGAATTAATTAATATTTCGTTGCCCGCTGAAATGCGAGCGGAAGCAAAAGAAACAGTGATTGTTTCTGCTACCATCAATAAAACCAAATATGGTTTAAAAACCATCAACTGGACAGTTCCCGCTAATTTTCTCGCTAATGGTGGTAATTATAAGGTTATTTCACCAACCCAATTGGAAATTATTTTACCGGCTTATGTTTATAAGACACAAAGTAATGCTGCGCAAGAATATCAAATCAGTGCGGTGGGGATAGATAATAATGACAATGAATCGAACAGAGCCACGACCATAATACGAGTAAAACCTTCTAAGAATGTGGTTAATGATTTGATTGTCGAGCCTAATGCAACTTTACCTGCAAATAATCAGGATCGTTTTACCACTACTGCCGTGATCACTAATGAACATGGACAACCATTACCTCAACAAGTTATTACTTTCCATGTCGATGGTTTAAAACAGTCAGATGGTCAATCGGGTACAACATTGTTTAGCGGTACTCAAAGTGCTAGCAATGGAAAGGGGATAACAGCAACTACTGATAGCCAAGGAAAAGCGGTTATTTATATAACCAGTAAAGTGGCGGGCGAAGGCAAGATCACCGCAACAATGGAAAACGGCAATTATAAACATAGCGCGCTCAAATTCAGCGCGGATCGTAATTCAGCTGAGGTTGCCAAATTAACTGTTACCAGGGATAAAGCATTAGCCGATGGTAAAGAAAAGAATACGCTGTATGCATTAGTAACTGATAAACATGGTAATACAGTTGCGGATATGCCCATTATTCTGACCGCCACCGATGGCGCAATAATTGACAATAGTGGAAGCGCGAATACTAATCAACGTGGAGAACTGATTATTGGCGTTACCAATACTAAAGCGGGTAAAAGTGAAATTACCGCTGCAGTTAATGGTAAGGAAGAAAAGCAGTCGGTTACCTTTGTCACTGGCCGTCCAAGTGCAGAAAAATCATTATTAACCGCACAACCCGCAACTATTGTGGCCAATGGTAAAGCGGTAGCTAACTTAAAACTTGAACTGAAGGATGCGCAGGGCAATCCTATTAGTGGTGATAAAGTGACCTTTAGCACTAGTTTGGCTAATAGTCACATTAATAACATAAATGAGACTGCTAAAGGTGTTTATAGCGCCGAATTAACCGGCACCACTGCTGGACAAAGTACCTTTAACGTTAAAATTAATGGTTCAGTGTTGAAAGTTAAGCCAGTAACTGTGCTGCTAGAAGCGGATCGCGACACGATGAGCATTAAAAAAGGTAATTTGATTATATTAAAAGATAATCAATTAGCCGATGGTAAAGCACAAAATCAGTTAAAGGCGGTAGTCACTGATGCAAATGGTAATTTGGTGCCAAATGTAAGTGTAGTATTTAAGGCAGATAATGGAGCGATGCCTGCATCGAAGAACGTCGATACGAACGCTAATGGAGAAGCCAAGTTTGAGATCACTAATAAAACAGCGGTTGGATCTACTATTACGGCAAGCATTAACAATTCAACTCAACAGCAAAAGGTTAATTTTGTTGCAGATACTTCAACGGCTGTTATTACCGATAGTAATTTGTTGATCACTTCTGATAATGCGCCAGCAAACGGCATAGCAACTAATGGGGCCACAGCCAAGGTAACCGATGAACATGGTAATCTGGTACCTAACGTTGATGTGGCTTTTACCGTTAGTAATGGTGCATTAATCAATACAGTAATAGGAAGAACCGGTAATGATGGTCAAGCAAAGGCTACGGTAACCAGTAGAAAAGCCGGTGCTTATACTGTTACTGCTAAAGTGAATAATAAAGCGACCCACAAACAGACCACCTTTATAGCTGATGAGAAAACGGCACAAATTACAGCCGGCAATTTACTGATCAATCCCAATAACTCACCAGCAGATGGCAAAACCGCCAATGTTGTTACTGCGATAGTGACTGATGCTGAAGGTAACCAGGTGCCGAATATTGAGGTGACATTTGCGGTCAGTGGTGAAGCGAAACTTACGCAGCAAAAAGTTAAAACCGATAGCGAAGGTAAAGCGATTACCGAGATAACGAGTAATAAAGCGGGTACTTATACCGTTACGGCTAGTGTAAATGGCAAAGGGACTGACAAGCAGACCACCTTTAAAGCCGATGGCACAACCGCAGAAATTACCGACGCCAATTTGGTCATTAAGCCGGATAATTCACCGGCAAATGGTGTGGCAACTAATGGGGTCACTGCCATCGTAACGGACGCAAAAGGTAATCCGGTACCAAATACTGAGGTGATATTTAAGGTCAGTGATGATGCAGCTATTTCTCCCGTAAAAGCTAAAACGGATACAAAGGGTATAGTGAAGGCTACGATAACCAGTAATAAAGCGGGTACTTATACCGTTACGGCTAGCGTAAATGGCAAAGGGACTGACAAACAGACCACCTTTAAAGCCGATGGCACAACCGCAGAAATTACCGACGCCAATTTGGTCATTAAGCCGGATAACTCACCGGCAAATGGTGTGGCAACTAATGGGGTCACTGCCATCGTAACCGATGCAAAAGGTAATTGGGTGCCAAATACCGAGGTGACATTTGCGGTCAGTGGTGAAGCGACAATTAAGCAGCAAAAAGTTAAAACCGATAGCGAAGGTAAAGCAATTACCGAGATAACGAGTAATAAAGCGGGTACTTATACCGTTACGGCTAGTGTAAATGGCAAAGGGACTGACAAGCAGACCACCTTTAAAGCCGATGGCACAACCGCAGAAATTACCGACGCCAATTTGGTCATTAAGCCGGATAATTCACCGGCAAATGGTGTGGCAACTAATGGGGTCACTGCCATCGTAACGGACGCAAAAGGTAATCCGGTACCAAATACTGAGGTGATATTTAAGGTCAGTGATGATGCAGCTATTTCTCCCGTAAAAGCTAAAACGGATACAAAGGGTATAGTGAAGGCTACGATAACCAGTAATAAAGCGGGTACTTATACCGTTACGGCTAGCGTAAATGGCAAAGGGACTGACAAACAGACCACCTTTAAAGCCGATGGCACAACCGCAGAAATTACCGACGCCAATTTGGTCATTAAGCCGGATAACTCACCGGCAAATGGTGTGGCAACTAATGGGGTCACTGCCATCGTAACCGATGCAAAAGGTAATTGGGTGCCAAATACCGAGGTGACATTTGCGGTCAGTGGTGAAGCGACAATTAAGCAGCAAAAAGTTAAAACCGATAGCGAAGGTAAAGCAATTACCGAGATAACGAGTAATAAAGCGGGTACTTATACCGTTACGGCTAGCGTAAATGGCAAAGGGACTGACAAACAGACCACCTTTAAAGCCGATGGCACAACCGCAGAAATTACCGACGCCAATTTGGTCATTCAGCCGGATAACTCACCAGCAGATGGAAAAACAGCCAATGTTGTTACTGCTAGGGTAACTGATGCAAAAGGTAATTGGGTGCCAAATACCGAGGTGACATTTGCGGTCAGTGGTGAAGCGACAATTAAGCAGCAAAAAGTTAAAACCGATAGCGAAGGTAAAGCAATTACCGAGATAACGAGTAGTAAAGCGGGTACTTATACCGTTACGGCTACCGTGAATGGTAAAGGGACTGATAAACAGACCACCTTTAAAGCCGATGGCACAACGGCGGAAATTACTGACGCCAATTTGTTGATTGATCCGGATAACTCACCGGCAGATGGAAAAACAACCAATGTAGTTACTGCAAGAGTAACTGATGCAAAAGGTAATTGGGTGCCTGATGCAGAGGTGACATTTACGGTCAGTGGTGAAGCGAAACTTACGCAGCAAAAAGTTAAAACCGATAGCGAAGGTAAAGCGATTACCAAGGTAACGAGCAGTAAGGCAGGTGCTTATACCGTCACGGCTAAAGTTAATGATAAAGAGGTTAACAAACCAACCCACTTTGTTGCGGATAGCACTACGGCAGCATTAACTCAAGTTCGATTGGATGGCGATATCATTAGTAAAGCTGCCAATGGTAAAGATACATTCACTTTTATTGCAGTGGTAAAAGATGCAAATGGCAATTTGGTGCCTAACATCGAGGTGACATGGCAACAAGATAAAGGTAGCGATGCTACATTACCAAAACCGGCGAAGAGTAAAACTGACGCTAATGGAGAGGCCAAAATTGATTTAACCAGTACAACTAAAGCTGTTGAGAATATTCAGGTCAGTGCGCAATTAAGCGATGGCAAGGTAAACAAAGCCGATAAAACAGTGAGCTTTGTTGGCGATACTGCAACTGCTGGGATCCAAATTACGTCATTAATGCAAAAAAATATTGTACCGGCGGATGATCAATCAGAGTATCCATTTGAAATTAGTGTCACTGATAGCAATGGTAATGTTTTGAAAGATTATGCTGTAGATGTGTTAATTCCAGCTTTATCGATTAATGAGAAACTTACCACCGATAATCTAGGTAAAGTTAAGTTCTCACCGAAGAGTGCAAAAGTGGGTAGGTTTGATGTGACTGTAACTTCGTCTACCAATCAGACAGTGTCTAACAAGTTCAAGGTTGAATACACTATTACAATGTTGTCATCAGCTAATTAACAATGACTGGTTGATTGTGAGATAGAAATGGAGTTTTTAATGAAAAAAATAGCACTTATTATGGCAATGCTGTTTTTCTATAGCAGCAGCGCGTTAGCGCTGGAATGTAAGGTTTTAGGTAATACTGATAATCCTTATCGTGAGACTAAACCTGTGGGCAATGTTTTGATCCCTAAAGATTCTAAAAATGGTGAAAAGATCTGGATATCTGAGCTATTTACGCGAAATGTTGAATGCACTTCTAAGGAATCAGAAGCGGTCTACTTTTATTCTTTTCCAGAAGTAAGTGCGCCAGACATTCCTCCGGGAATGAAATTTGGTATAACCTATAACGGTCATGATACTGATTTGAATATTAATATCCCAGAAATAGAGCGAAGGATAGAAACCGATATTTACGTGAATGCTAATCAGCCGGAAAAAGGAACTATTCAGGTAAGGCTTTATATAAAGAAAGATGGTGATATTGATTCAAGTCGTTTTTCTGGGCAGCTAAATATTTATCAGCTTGATGGTAAGGGTGGATTGAATAATGATCCGAAAGGGCCGAATTATAGATTTAGCTTATCTCAATTAGATAATATTACTGAAATTGCGTGTAATTCTAGCTATTCTTGGCGCAAATTTAATCTTTCTATCAATGACAATTTAACATTAAAGCAGCAGTCAGTAGCAAATATTGGCGGCTTAAATTTAACCTGTCAGGCTAATAACCACCTTAGTCTTGCTAATAAAAGCGTTACGCTGGATGTTTATCCAGACAGCGCTAAGTCTGGCGAGTTTTTTACCACCAATTTAGCCGGATTAAATTTTACCTTTAATATTGAGGGTCAGGAGCTAAAACCGAATAACAGAAATCAAATCATCGTACCACTTAATGACAAAGGCCAAGCCAATATTAATGTTGATGGGCTATTTAAGTTAGATTACCAGAAACCTGGCCAGGATTGGCTCTATAACCCTGCAACCTCAACCGTTACACCAGAAAAAGTCAGTATCAAATCAGATCTAAGGTTAATAGAATAAAAATGGGTTGGAAATCATGACAAATATTTTTATCAATGGAGAGATATTATATTGGGCATACAAGTGAAAGAAATATTTTCATTAGTATTGGCAGGGATTTCTAGTAAATTTCATTGCAATAAATCTTAACGGATGTAAGCGGTATTTTGAATGTCGATAAGGAAATTGGCATTCATTTATCGCTAGTGAGAAAAAGTAATGAAATGATAATATTGGTAATAATTATTATTTAGTCGTTATTACAAAAATTAAACCCATTTTTACTGAAATAAAAGATATTAGGAAGTAGTTAACCTGCCAGGGATGGCAAACTATATTTTAAAGCCACGGTAATTAATCTGAGAGGTTGATCGCTTTATTTATCGTTAGAAAAGGAAGTTGTTTACTTCTTTTATCAGTTAATTTACCATTCGTGATTTCGTGTAGATCAAAGAAAATAATATTTTTAGGATTCAATGACATGACGTACAATAAAAAAAATCTGTTTAGTGTATTATTAGCCATTATGTTGTTGAGCGGATGTGCGGGTTTCGCTAAAAAAAATAGCAATATCGATAACCAAACAGCGGCAGTTGAATCGCCAGTCAACAAATCTGGAATATTATTTAATGGTATTATTATTTCCTCAACAAACAACGAATGTATTGATCACTTAAATCTACTTAAAAAAACAGAACCCGTTAAATATCAAAAGTATATAAAAGACTACGTTATGATTATGGATGATATTAAATATTGGAATATTAACAAAAATATTATGGATAGTGATTCAAAAAATTTGTTAGCGATGGCACTTAATACCAAACTTGATTTACTCTGTGCCAAGGTAAAGTACAATAACTTTGTTAGCACGAAAAAGAAAATACAGAAGTTAGTTGACTCCTATCAAAAATAGTTAATTTGCTGTTATAGGAATAATATCAGTATCAATTTTTATATTTTCATTATAAAAGCTTAATTATTGGTTGGTTTTATTAAGCTTTTTATATGTTAAAATAAATTTTATAAAATTAATCTGTTGTTAAGTCAGGCAAATATTGTAATGTGGCGACAATAATCTGGTTAGCGGCAAAAACTGCCGTCAATTTATTGCCAAGTTCTATTCTTTGATCTGCTATTGCTTGATTTGACATGATAGAGCAAAGTAATAATCCATCCTCTAATTTCACCTTCAGCTCACTATCTTTATCATCTTTTTCAATATGAACTACCGTTCCTGTTACCTTGTTATCGGCTGCTGGGATTACTGTTTGTGATGGCAGCAATTTTATTGCGGGTGCTTTGAGTAGAATTAAAACTTCTTTGCCGACTGTTAATTGTAATCGTTTGATACTTTGCTTAGTTAATGAGGCATTTAAAATGGTGTCACTATTGGTTAACTGAATTTTGATATTTTGCTGAATTGAGTGGCTATCATATTCGATCAAAGTACCAAAGAATTGATTACGCGCGCTGGTTTGCAATGAAAAACGTGAAATTGCTGCTAGTAAACTATCGAGCGGTAAATTTTTATCATTTAACACATGATAGGCTTTTTGCTGGATCTGTTTTAATAATCCATACAGTTGTAATAAACGTTCGCCGTAGGGCGTTAAAACGGTACCACCGCCACCTTTACCGCCGGTAGCACTGGCAAGTAGAGTTTTTTCGGCTATTTGATTCATTTCGTTTATTGCATGCCAGGCGCTTTTA
This sequence comes from Arsenophonus apicola, assembly GCF_020268605.1. Lineage (NCBI taxonomy): Bacteria > Pseudomonadati > Pseudomonadota > Gammaproteobacteria > Enterobacterales > Morganellaceae > Arsenophonus > Arsenophonus apicola. Next base: position 2,203,687 of record NZ_CP084222.1, on the reverse strand, counting down.
TAACTCATGCCCGCCAATTGTGCAGCTTGATTAATGGAGCCAGAAGATTTTATATAGTTGAGTAATTTGATCCGTCGTGCATCAGCAAATAGTCGATCATGAAGTTTTAAGGTTAAGAAAATATCCATCTTAACCTCCAAAGGGTACTCCCACCGACATAAGGTGGGAGGGGAATTTGGTCGGGCTTGAAAAGCCCGAAGAATGATCAGCCACGCTGATTTTGAATGTATTGCTTAACAACTTCCAGCGGTGCTCCCCCGCACGAACCTGCAAAGTATGATCGAGACCACAACACTGGCTTGCCGTAAGCCCCACGCAAGTCTAGAAACTCATTACGCAGACGACGAGACGTTACCGCTTTCAGCGAGTTTACTAGTACTGACAACTGCACTGTGGGCGGGTACTCGATCAGCATATGAACGTGATCGGACTCTCCGTTACTTTCCTTTAAATCAGCCCCAAAGTCGCGACACACTTCACCTGCATACTGATGAAATGCTTTGTAGTGCAAGCCACTGAGTACTTTCTTTCGGTACTTAGTCACAAAGACAAGGTGAACATGTAAAAGAAACGCTGCATGTCTTGAACGGTTGATTTTATATTTTTGCATTGAAATTAACCGGATATACGGTAAGATAGTGAGATAATTTACTACACACTGAGTAATAATGCTAATTCTAAAAGCCTACAAATTCAGACTCGAACCAACCGAAAAACAGTCGCAACGTTTGCGGCAGTTGTGCGGATGCGCTCGTTTTATCTGGAATTACGGGCTAGCAGAGACGCAACGCATTATTGAATCCGGCGGTAAACTACCGTCAGCGTTTGAACTAAATCGGATGCTCACAGAATGGAAAAAAAGCCGGAACATTCCTTTTGCAAGAAGCCTACACGGATAATCTTCAGCAGAAACTCAAAGATCTGCACGGGGCATGGAAACGCTGCTTTGATAAAAAACTGGCAGCAAAAGCTCCTGTATTTAAAAGGAAAAATGACGGGCGTGATTCAGTTCGTTTTGTTAATTTTGATAAATATTGTCAGCTCGATAATGGCAGAGTGAGATTACCGTCAGGTTTGGTATGGGTAAAGTTCCGGCAGTCGCAAAAGCTGTACGGTAAGATTAAAAACGCAACCGTTAGCCAACATGCGGGACACTGGTATATATCGTTTCAGGTCGAACTGGAAATGGACATTCAGCCTCATTCGTCAGCAACAATGATTGGTTTGGATGCAGGTGTAACCAGACTCGCCACGCTGTCAGACGGCACAGTGTTTGAACCTGTAAACAGTTTTAAAACCAACCAAAAAAAGCTGGCGAAATTCCAGCGTCAGTTAAGCTGTAAAGTTAAATTCAGCAATAACTGGAAAAAACAGAAGCGAAAAATCCAACGTCTCCACTCGCATATAACCAATATCCGCAAAGACTACCTTCACAAAGTCACCAGTGAAATCAGCAAAAACCACGCGATGATCGTCATTGAGGACTTAAAGGTCAGTAACATGTCGAAATCGGCAAAAGGTACACAAGAGCAGCACGGACGGAATGTCAGGGCAAAATCAGGACTTAACCGTTCGATACTGGATCAGGGTTGGTATGAAATGCGCCGTCAGCTTGAGTACAAGCAGCTATGGCGCGGTGGTCAGGTATTAGCTGTGCCTCCGGCATATACAAGTCAACGGTGTGCATGTTGTGGTCATACAGCGAAAGAAAATCGTCAATCACAAAGTAGATTCGAGTGCCTTGAGTGCGGGTATACAGAGAACGCAGATATCAACGGAGCTCGTAACATTTTAGCGGCAGGACATGCCGTGTTAGCCTGTGAAGTGAACGGTGCAGTAATGCCGTCAGCAGCAGGAACCAGGCTTCTGAGCGATCAGATAGTCTCCGACTAACGGGAATCCCCCTCCTGAGTCACGAAGTGTGAAGGTGGGGGAGGATGTCAATAAAAATAGCCTTATTAGCCCAAACTCACATTACGAGTTTATTATTTTATTGCTCTTTGTTATATCAAATAGTGGAAATAGAATGAAGACTTGTCGATTGTTGCGAATAAATATCTGCGGTTAGAGATTAATATTTTAGGAATTTAATCATTTTTGTCACTAAATTTACCATCGGTGTAAAAAAATGAAAACTTTAGTGTTAGCCTTCAAAATAGAAAATAAATAGAATAATCTAACTTATAAGGTTACTATTTAGTTATGTTTATATCTTACCTAATAGAATGAATCACTACTTTACCGAGGCTATCTAATGCTGGATATTTTAAAAAGTATGCTCTTTGCACTCTGTATGGTGCCGATTGTGATGGGTGGAATTATGTTACTAATTTATGGTATTGGAGAGCTTTTTAACATATTGTCGAAGGCACATTACCCTCACTCAAAGAAACAACATTAATACATTGATCTTCTCTTGATAATTAGCCAAAATTTTGTGGCATTGCCTGAAAAAGCGTTTTATGCTTTTTCAGGCACTTTATTACTTATTTTTAATCTGAGTGATATATTTAATTTAGATATAACAACAGCCTCAATTACCTCGCCATTCTCTATTTTTTGCTCTTTATTATCTGATCTGTAAACGCTTAATACCTACTTGATATCTTACCGATGACAAAATATTAAATATAATCAGCCTGTTTAGTTTAAAAGTATAAATAAACTATAAAACTATAAATTGACTTAGTGATTGATGAAGCGATTTTTATTTCTATCTGTGAAAAAATAGCTTGGTTGTTATTTGATAGCAAGATAAGTTCATTTGTTTTATTTTATTTAGTTTAAGGATAATTATTATGCCGCCATCAACTTTTTGCATTCCTACTATCAATAAAATTGGCCGGGGATGTTTAGTCGATGTGGTAAATTTAATGAAGGATTATGGTTATCAGCATGTGCTTATAGTGACTGATCCTTTTTTAATGAATAGTGGTCTGGTTGAAAAAGTAACCAGAGTTTTTTTACATAATAAGATTAAAAGTCATCTTTTTACTGATGCTAAATTGGTGTCATCATTAGAAATTGTAAAACAGTCGATCGGTTGTTATGAACAGCAGCAAATTGATTGTATTGTTTCAATTGGTGAGGGAGCTGCTTATGATTATGCTAAGGCAATGATTTATTTACAATCTCATCAATCCATTTTTATGACTGATAATATTAAAAAGCCATGGCCTTTAATTACCATCAACACAACTTCTGCCTCAAATATCGATAATTTTAATCCATTGATTGATCAAACTAAAAATGAATTGATCAATTTAGCAATTGCCGGATCACGTATTACGCCCTTACTGTCAGTAACTGAACCGGAATTAATGCTAGGTTTATCAAGTGAATTTATTGCTGCATTAGGCATGAACTCTTTAACTTATGCTATTGAGGCTTATGTTTCTACAGCAGCTAATCCTGTTACAGATGCATGTGCTTTGAGCGCTATTAAAATATTGAGTAATGATTTGCGCCGAGCAGTTAATTATTCATTAGATTTGCAGGCCCACGAAAATATTGCTTATGCCCAGTTTCTAGCGGGTATGGCTTTTAATAATGCTTCACAGGGATATGTACAGACCTTAGCCTGGCAAGTGAGCCATTTTTATAATCAACCACTAACCATTTGCAATGCGGTTTTGTTGCCTCAAGTACAAGTTTTTAATCTGAAGGCAGTGGCAAAAAAGTTAAAAAATATTGCTGGTGCAATGGGGATTCGAGTTGCTCATATGACCGATCAACGTGGTGCAGAAGCTTGTATTGCTGAAATAAGACGGCTAAATTGTGATCTTGGGCTACCTTCAGGACTAAGACGATTGAATGTTCAGGATAGTGATTTAGCTAAATTAGCTAAAGCAGCGTTAAAAAGTGCTTCCGGTATCACTAATCCTGTTCAGGCGAATTTAACTGATTTGATCGCTATTTACCAATCAGCAATGTAGTTTTAATGTTATAACTAATTATTGTTAGAGAATTGTGATCTTTGAATTATATTAATAAGTAGGGTAAGTATAATGTAACTACTAAGTTGATCGGAGGTGGTCAGATTTATGAAAAAGGTCGCTATCATTGGATTAGGCTGGTTAGGATTACCCTTAGCACTTGAGTTAATGCGGTCAGGAATGGAAGTGGTTGGTAGTAAAACCACGCCAGATGGTGTAAATGCAGCCAGAATGTCAGGTATTGATTGTTACCAATTACTGCTAACGCCAGATATTAAGTGTGAGGCCGAAGATCTGGTGCAGTTAATGAATGCTACCGATGTGTTGGTTATTATGTTACCAGCCAATAAAACAGCAGAAGGTGGTATCGGTTATTTGAAGGCGGTACAACTTTTAGTTGATACTGCCCTTTCCTACGCTATACCGCGTATTATTTTTACCAGTTCAACCTCAGTGTATGGAGCACAAAGTGGAACTTTAAATGAAGATGCTGAGTTATATCCTAATACCGAAGTAGGTAAAACGCTGGTCGAGGTAGAAAATTGGCTACATCAATTGCCAAATATATCAGTAGATATTCTTAGGTTAGCGGGTTTAGTGGGTGAAGCTCGACATGCAGGACGGTTTTTAGCGTGCCAAACAGCATTAACAGGAGGAAATGAGCCGGTTAATCTTATTCACCAAGATGATATTATTACTGCAATAAAGTTATTAATATTGCGGCCAGAAGGTGGCAATATTTATAATTTATGCGCACCTGAACATCCAATTAGATCATCTTATTATACAGCGGCATCACAACAGCTAGCCTTGCAACCGCCAGAATTTATTTCTGAATCAACACCTATCGCTGGAAAAATTATTGATGGTAGCCGTATCTGTAGGGAGCTTGGATTCGAATATAACTATCCTGATCCTGGCAATATGCCAATGAGTCTATAATTAGAGAATTGACGGTAAGATATATTTTGCATTTAGACCATTAGTAAAATTGCTGGTTAGGGCAAAAATTAGTAATACAGGGTTTTGTACTGATTTATTTATGCCACTGCGAGCAGTTATTGTCCGAAATTTGTCGGGTTTTCTGCTTATGGTGAATGTTTTATATTGGCTTAATTTTATCAACTGAAACAGTTAACAACCTATTTTTTCTACTTCGATTTGTGTGGCAGATCATATATAGCAATATTCTTTCTGCTTTTAGGCTAACTTTAATCGTTATAAGCGCTTTATAGTAGCATACTTAATATATTTAAATCAGAAAGCGCGGGAGATCGAGAATGAAAAAGAGCTTGATGAAAAAAATTAACCATTTGACGAGTGGATTAAGTCTATTATTTATTTTTGTTTTACCGATCAATGTTTATGCCGATGGATCACAGGTTACACCGCAACTTGATGTAAAAGCTTATGTGTTAATGGATTACCATAGTGGCAAAGTTTTAACAGCCAATAATCCAGATGAACGTTTAGATCCAGCTAGTTTAACAAAAATTATGACCAGTTATGTAGTGGGGCAAGCGATTAAAGCAGGTAAAATTAGCATTAATGATCTTGTCACCGTAGGAGAAGATGCTTGGGCAACGGGTAACCCTGTTTTACACGGTTCTTCTTTAATGTTTTTAAAACCTGGTGATAGGGTATCGGTGCTGGATTTAAATCGTGGTATCGTCATTCAATCGGGTAATGATGCTTGTATCGCATTGGCGGATTATGTCGCGGGTAGTCAAACGGTTTTTGTCGATCTCATGAACCAGTATGTTACCTCATTAGGATTAAAAAATACGCATTTTAAGACCGTACACGGCTTGGATTCAGAAGGCCAATACAGTACTGCCCACGATATGGCGGTATTATCTCAAGCATTGATTAGAGATGTTCCGCATGAGTATTTGCTACACGGCGAAAAAGTGTTTACTTATAATAAAATTAAGCAATTCAATCGCAATCGTTTATTGTGGAGCAAAAACTTACAGGTGGATGGGATTAAGACCGGTCATACAAGTGGGGCAGGGTATAATCTTATTACATCGGCAACGAATGGCCCAATGCGATTGATTGCTGTAGTGTTGGGGGCATCGAGTGATCGCATTCGTTTTACCGAAAGTGAAAAGCTGCTAAATTGGGGATTTCGTTTTTTTACTACGGTTATTCCTATAACGGCAGATAAACCCTTTACGACTGAAAAGGTATGGTATGGCAACCGATCTACGGTTTTATTGGGAACTGAAAAAGATGCAGCAATAACCATCCCGAAAGGAAAAGAGCAAGAGCTAAAAGCGACCTATACCCTCAACTCAGATTATCTCAAAGCGCCGTTAAGCAAAAATCAGGTAGTAGGAACAATTAATTTCTTTTTAAACGATCAATTGATTGATAAACGTCCATTAGTGGTGAAACAAGCGATAGAGCAGGGTGGATTTTTGAGTCGAGTATGGGATTATATTGTTGTGACAATTTCCAGTTGGTGGCAGGCATTATTTGGTTAGTTTGATTAGTTAAAGATAAAAAGACCTGCGGGTCTTTTTTTATAATTATTTTTAATAAAAGCAAGTTAAATATTTTTGAATAAAATTAGCGTTATATTTAATTAATTTTATAAAAATATAAAAATATAATATTATTTTTTTATATAAATTTACTTTTTTTATTTACAGACAAACTTCATTGTGAGGTTAAATTAATTGCCTCATAATTGTTTTAGACATAATTAAATAATTATTTATTAATTAAATTATTATAATTTTGTCTACCAATTATTTCGGATTAACAGAAAGTTATTCCGCATTCCCTATTTTTATTAAATAAAATCTTATGGTGGAGTTTGTATAATGGATACAAATAGATTCAAAGTCAGAAATAACAATTTAAAAGGAGAGATTAAAAATAAAAAAAAGACAAAAATAAAATTTGACCGTTCGGTAACGCTTAATGATAGTGCGATAACAGTTATCGGTATTAATAATATTAATATCCTAGTAGCGGATAGTGGTAAGTCACAGATAGGCAATGTCACTGCCGGTAAAGAGAATGATATTACAGTCACAGCTAAACAGTATGCTGATGCACAGATAGGCAATATCACTGCCGGTAAAAACAACACGATTAAACAGAGTGCTATAGAGGTTGGTACTTCATCAATCGGCAATATTAAAGCAAATAAAGAGAACAATATTATAGCAATAGCAAAACAGCATGCTGATGCACAGATAGGCAATATCATTGGCTATGAAAACAATACCATTAAACAGACGGCGAAAGAGAGCGGCCGTTCAATCATTAAGGATATTACCGCCGGCAAAGAGAACAAAATTACAGCAACAGCGGAATTGTATGGTAGTGCAGAGATAGACGATGTTACTGCCTGTGAAAACAACAACATTAAACAGACGGCAAAAGAGAGTGGTCGTTCAACCATTAAGGATGTTGCAGCGGGCAAACAAAACAAACTTACGCTAATAGCGGAACTGCATGGTAGTGCAGAGATAGACGATATCACTGCTGGTGAAAACAACACCATTAAACAGACGGCAAAAGAGAGTGGTCGTTCAACCATTAAGGATATTACCGCCGGTAAAGAGAACAAAATTACAGCAACAGCGGAATTATATGGTAGTGCAGAGATAGACGATCTCACTGCTGGTGAAAACAACACCATTAAACAGACGGCGAAAGAGAGTGGTCGTTTGACCATCAAGGATATTACCGCCGGTAAAGAAAACAAACTTACACTAACAGCGGAACTGCATGGTAGTGCAGAGATAGACGATATCACTGCTGGTGAAAACAACACCATTAAACAGACGGCAAAAGAGAGTGGTCGTTTGACCATCAAGGATATTACCGCCGGTAAAGAGAACGATATTACGGTAATAGCAGTACAACATGGTAGTGCGGGGATCGGTGATATTACCGTTGGTAACAATATTAATGTAACGGGAACGCTATTATGTGAAACACAAACAGAAAAAAGTTCGACAGCAGAAATTCCAACGTTTATATCTCCAGAGGAAACCTTGGTAGAGAAAAGTCCAACAGCGGCAATTCCAACGATAGAGCAAGCGTTTTTATCTCTAGAGGAAATCTTGGCAGAGAAAAGTCTAACAGAGGAAGCCCCAACAGAGAAAAGTCCAACAGCGGCAATTCCAACGATAGAGCAACCGTTTTTATCTCTCGAGGAAACCTTGGCCGAAAAAAGTATAACAGAGGAAGCCCCAACAGAGAAAAGTCCAACAGCGGCAATTCCAACGATAGAGCAACCGTTTTTATCTCTAGAGGAAACCTTGGCCGAGAAAAGTATAACAGAGGAAGCTGCAACAGAGAAAAGTCCAACAGCGGCAATTCCAACGATAGAGCAACCGTTTTTATCTCTAGAGGAAACCTTGCCAGAGAAAAGTCTAACAGAGGAAGCTCCGACAGAAAAAAATCCGACAGCGGAAATTTTAACTGTAGAGAAACTGTGTGGATGCTCAGATGAAACCATGAGCGAGAAGAGTCCAATACAGGAAGCTCCGATAGAGAAAAGTTTTCTAGCGGAATCGCCAACAACCCATTTACCGGCATATTTAGCTCCAAGCTTGGAAATGCAAACTCTTAGAGCTGCTGTTGACAACCAGCCAACAATTATAAATTATAATCAAATAAATATAATTAATTTAAATGGTTATAGTAGATTATCTCTTCAGGGGAATACCATTAATATTGATAATATGCAAACGGAAGGATTGAGCCAAATGATGTCAGGATTTAAAAATAAAGAATCAACCGCTTATGATTCCTGTGATTTAAAGCCTGCATTCGATCCAAGCCCACGCATGTATATGCCGCAAGTCGTTTAATCGGTAGACAGAGGTAATGGATAATAAAATAATTTATTAATATATTAAGTAAGCCAGTTATTAAAACTGGCTTACTAGTTAATGGCTGTAATAGTTTTAAATCATTCAGTCGCAATAAGTAATTTTAATAGCCAATCCACCTTGTGAAGTTTCACGATATTTAGCATTCATGTCTTTGCCGGTTTCATACATGGTTTCAATCACTTTATCCAGGCAAACGCGTGGATCACTGATTCGACGTAAAGCCATTCGGGCAGCATTAACCGCTTGAACTGCCGCAATCGCATTACGCTCGATGCAGGGAACCTGGACTTGACCACCAACCGGATCACAAGTAAGGCCAAGATGATGCTCCATGCCAATTTCAGCGGCGATACAGACTTGAGCGGGACTACCCCCCATTAATTCTGTTAATGCTGCTGCTGCCATAGAACAAGCAACTCCAACTTCTCCTTGACAGCCGACCTCAGCACCAGAAATGGAAGCATTCATTTTATAGAGGGTGCCAATAACGCCAGCAACTAAAAAGAAACGGGTATATGAATTTTCGTTAATAGGGCGAATAAATTTATCATAATAGGAAAGTACGGCAGGAATAATACCACAAGCACCATTGGTTGGTGCGGTAACGACGCGTCCACCTGCTGCATTTTCTTCATTAACTGCTAAGGCGAACATATTAATCCAATCAACAACTGCCATCGGATCAGTGGTCGTATTATCGGAGGTGACTAACATTCTTCTCAATGCTGCCGCACGGCGTGGTACCCGAAGTGGGCCTGGTAAAAGACCTTCGGTATTGACTCCACGTTCGATAGCTTGCTGCATAACCTGCCAGACTGCATCGAAGTGAGTTTGGATTTCCTCTTTGCTACGCAATGCCAGTTCATTTTGCATAACCAATGCCGAAAGTGAAAGGCCGGTATCTTTGCAGTGGCGTTGTAATTCTGCAGCTGATTTGTATGGATAAGGTAGTTGAACTGACGATCCACTTTCTTGACCAAAATGCTCTTCGTCAACAATAAAACCACCGCCAATAGAGTAATAGGTTTTACTGTACAGTTTATTTTCATCGGCGAAAGCGGTAATTACCATACCATTTTCATGGAGAGGTAGATTAGTGGTGTGAAAGTTCATCCCACCTTGGATAGGAAAATCGACCTCATGCTGTCCATTGGCAAGAGATAAGCGCTGAGTCTGTTCAACATTTTTAACAAAGGTAGAGATAGAATCGATAGCCACAGTATCAGGTAGATTACCAGCTAAACCCATAATAATGGCAATATCAGTGGCATGACCTTTACCAGTTAAAGATAAAGAACCATAAACATCAACACTAATCCGCTTGACTCTGGTTAGTATCTCTTTTTCGATTAGATCATCAACAAATTGTTTCCCGGCTTTCATTGGGCCGACAGTATGAGAACTGGATGGGCCAATGCCAATTTTAAAAATATCAAAAACACTACTCATATTTTATTCGCCTCCTTGTTAAAGGCGCTAATTTTTTTAGTAATAAGTTGGCTGAAGTGTTGAAGTTAATATTTCGGTTTTACGGTATTTGGGAAAGCTAATTCATTACGGATAATGAAAGCCATCCCAGAATCGTTAAACGTTAAAGAAATAATTTATATACTGCAGCTGAAATAGCGATAATACCGACAATTACCACAAAAATATTGCTAATATGACCAGAATATTTACGCATAGCGGGTATTTTGCTAATGGCGTACATTGGCATCATGAACAATAAAATTGCAATAACAGGACCACCTAAACTTTCGATAATGCTTAGAATGCTTGGATTTAAAGTAGCAACTAACCAGGTAGTGACTAACATAAAAATTGCAGTCGCTTTATTTAGCTTTTGGATATTGATTGTTTTACCTTTTGCCCGATAAGCGCGTTCAACCAAACCGTTAAAACCTTCACGAGCACCGAGATAATGCCCCAGAAACGATTTTATAATCGCGACAAAAGCAATGAGTGAAGCGGCATATTTAATAAAAGGTTTATCGAAATAACTAGATAGATAGTCGAGGATACTAATGTTTGCCGCTTTTGCTTTTACCAAATCAGCAGGAGACAAGGTAAATACACAGCTAAAAACGAAAAACATAACTGTTAGTACCATTAAAATATGTGCTGAAGCCAAAATTCGCGAAGATTTTTGATCAGCATGCGCACCATATTCTTTACGATTGGCAACGGCGAATGCAGAAATAATTGGTGAATGGTTAAAGGCAAAAACCATAACCGGAATGGTTAACCAAATTGTAGCCAACATACTTTGGTTATTTTCAGCATTATCCATATTAAGATTGGAGAAGGAAAGCGTTTCTAATGCAGCACTATGCCAATGCGGGATCATATAAAGTGAGAATATCACCAGCACCGCAATAAACGGAAATACTAGCATGCTCATTATTTTCACTATATATTTCTCACCTAGGCTAACAATAGCCATGATACCACCAACAAGAATAAGCGCTAATAGCCAGCGTGGTGGAGCATTGTAACCGAGGAGTTCAACGATAAAATTTTCAACATTATTGGTAATCGATACACCGTATACCAATAAGATAGGATAAATAGCGAAAAAATAGAGCAACGTAATCCAATTACCTGCTGAACGGCCAAAATGTTCTTCTACCACCTCGGTAATATCGCCATTTGGTTTTGAACCGGACAATACAAAACGGGTCAAACCGCGATGAGAAAAAAAGGCCATTGGAAAAGCGAGCAGCGTCATTAGAATGACGGGCAGTAGGCCACTCATACCTGCATTAATAGGCAAAAAGAGGACTCCAGCACCAATAGCGGTACCGTATAAGCCCAACATCCAAACTGTATTACTTTTACGCCAAACTTTTACGTCCTGGTGTGCATATGAGGAACTGATGGAATCAACTCGAGTTGTATCCATGGTAATCTCCAAAATATAAAACGAGAAACAAAAAATAGTAAATTTTTAATGTATGAAAACCGGTCAATATAATTATGATTGCAGGTATATTTATACAACATGCTTTATCTACAGAAACAAAATATATAGTTAGAATTTATGTAAATAAAGTAACTGATTATTCTAGTTAAGGATAATTGCGATACTATACCACATTATGGTTTAGTGTCATTATCACAATACTGTTTAGAATCAATTTTATTTGTTTTTTTATATATCGAAATTATATTTTAGTTTTTCAGACGCAAATCTTATTATTTATTGGCATAAAATTCCGTGATGAGCATCCCAAAAGTATAATCATCTATAGCCTGTTGTTAAAATGAGTGGTATTTTTTGTTTTTATTTTGTTAAATTTTAACTGTTCTTGGCTAATATTGCTTATAGTTGTTTTAATAAATATGATTAATCATTCAGTTAATAAACTCAATTTTTGATAAAAAATTTTTATTAATTTTGGTAATGTATATAAATAAACGGATAATTTACTAATAATATTTAGCGGTTTCACTTATTTAAAATTATTAATTGATTTATTGTTTGCTCTTTGCTGATTTCATTTTAAACATCATATTATTATTTTTTTACTTTTGTACAAAAAATAGTTTATTTTTATTAACGCGTTATTTTTATTTCATAAAGAAATAATTTCCTTTTAAGATATAACTATCATAAATTAATGCCGTAAATTTAAATGTTAAATGGCATAAATATTAAATCTGGCAATCTTTAATTCTATTTTAGTGTAATCCGATCATGTTATTTTATTTAGGTGATACTTATCATAAATAATTATCTGTTGATTTAAGATATTTAAAATATTGAATAATAAAATAGCCTCTTTAAAATTGGCAGGTTTTTCAATTAACAGAGGCTATTTATAGATTTATTTAAATTATTTTTGTATTTAACCTTTAATCCAACCTTTCTTAATAAAAGGCGCAAATAAGATTTGATAAGCTTTTATGATATATGGTAGTAATTTATCCCCAACTATTTCCCAAATTGTTTGACTAATTCCACAAGCCATAATAGCAACTAAAAATGCGCCTACCATATCTAAAGGCCAGTGTACTCCGAGAAAAATTCTTGCCCACGCAATAGCGAAAGCCGGTATTAAAAATAACAATCCAATCCAATTTCTTAACCAGAATAAAAAGCTAAAAGCAAAAGTAAAAGCAATAGTAGCATGATTACTGGGAAAAGAGGGAGTCGGCGCATGAGCAAGAAAATGTTGACCTATTCCCAACATAAAAGGTCGCTCTTGGGGAAAAATTACGCCAATAAAACCAGAAATAGCTAAACCTATAATAAGCGCAAGCGCAGTTTTACAGACAAAGACTCTTTGGCTGACTAAATTTTCCGATTTACCCCAAAACCAGCAAGCAGTAGTAATTAAGGGAAATATGAGAATGAGTCGTTTAGCCAAAAAAATTGCCAGTGTTAGTGTACTAATTGATGTAATTGGGGTGGCATTGATAAAACTAAACAAACTTAAGTTAATATCGTTTAGCAAGGTAGAGCCCTCATTGAGTAGATATCATGATCATTTATATTAGATAGCCAAGGGTAAAATGTCTTTTATATAGGGTAAAGTAAGCTTGGTAATTTTTTTATAGAACTTATTCATTTATGAGATATAAATAATGTCATCGGCTTTTTTGCTAGGGAGATACTATGTGGTACCAGAAGCAAATTAAACTGTATGCTCGTCCTCGAGGATTCCATTTGATAACAGCAGAAATTATACGACAACTACCTGATATTAGTCGAATAGAAGTCGGTATTGCACATCTTTTTATTCAACATACTTCTGCATCATTAACCATCAATGAAAGCGCTGATCCAAGTGTTCGAGCTGATTTTGAAAGCTATTTTAATCGAATTGTTAAAGAAAATGAATATTATTATCAGCATACTTGTGAGGGAAGTGATGATATGCCAGCTCATTTGAAGAGTAGCTTACTAGGAAGTAGTTTAATTATTCCAGTTACCAATGGCCAATTAAATATGGGAACTTGGCAAGGCATTTATCTCTGTGAACACCGCAATCATGGTGGTGAACGCCAGATTATAGTAACACTGCATGGTCAATTAGATAGTGATCAATAAAAAACCGATAGTTTAAATAGGACATAATTTAAACTATCGGATTCCTCAATAATTTGGGGACATTCAAAGAAAAGCAGTGGCATAAGTTATGACTATTTATTATTCATAAAGTTCTTATAAAAGAAAAAAAAGCATTTTTTGACAAAAAATGCTTTAATGATTTGTGCCTGAAACTTAAAAATATAAAATTAAAGTAATTAATAATTTTAATAAAATCAGCTAGTTAAGAAAGTAAGTGTTCTTCGGCGTAGGCTTCAAACTCGGTACAACCCCCAATATGTTGTTCATCAATAAAGATTTGAGGAACTGTCTTAACAGGTTTACCCACTTTTTTAGCTAAATCAGCTTTAGTGATCCCTTCCGCTTCTATATCAACATAATTATAATCAAAATCATCACGTTGATGTTTTAATTTTTCTGCTAAGGCTTTTGCACGGACACAGTAGGGGCAACTAGAGCGACCGAAAATGACAGTAAACATCCTATCTCCTTCAATTAAATTTTTATCTATTGTCTACAATATCAATTACTATGCTTATAGTCAGCATAAAAAAAAGCACAATTTATTCTTATTGTTATTTAAGAAGTTAATAATGACCTAATATAACAGGATAGCGTTTTTAAAAGGAAACATAGATTGTTTTGAGCAAAAAAAATTATCAGCTATGCGTTCTTTCGCTGATATGCCAAAAATTGTGATAATACTCGAAGTTATTGGCATACTAATATTGTTATTGGTCTATTTAGTGATAAATAACTATATTGAATTAGCTGCTTTATTTATGAAAAAAGGTGTTTTGCTTGCTATGATTATGCTAGCAATAGGTTGTATGATACCGGCTATCATTAATATTGTTTGGCGGGCACTGCCTAAGCTCAATTTTTTCGGCATTGATCAACAGAAAAATAGTTCGCAAAATAAGCAACGCAAGATAAAAGCTAAGCTGCGTAATTATCGTAAGATGGATTAAATTATAAGTTAGAATGGCTCGTTAAATATGATTTAACATGATAAAATATGGTTTATTTTTGGTTTAAGACGATAGATAGCGAATTTTCATAGGCAAAATTGTTGCTGTTTTGTGCAAATAAGGTTAATTAATGGATTCGATTTGTTTCCCTGACATAGCTAAATTACGAGAGTGGCTTGTTCAACTCAAAACATCGTATTTTGAATGTGATAATTGCCAGGCATTACATTTGCCACATATGCAAAATATTGATGGTATTTTTGATGCTAAAGTGGATATTGTTGAAAACATATTAGTTTTCTCGGTTTTGGCTGAACTGAAACCGACATCGATTATTACCTTATTGGCAAATTTAAGCCAAATTAATGCTAGCTCATTAACGGCGAAAGCATTTATGGAAATTAATGATGAAAATTTGCCTAAATTAGTCGTTAGTCAATCTTTTCCGTTGTTGGCAGGAATGACTTGTAACCAATTCTCCAGTTTTCTTCAGCAAGCAGAAGAACAGATGGCGGCTATTATTTTTGAAGTTTATAACAATGATTTGCTATATAGCGGTCAAGAAGATATTGACGATGAAGAGCTATCTGAGCAAACTTTGCCTGCCCGCTTTCTGTTACATTAAATTATAAAAATAGATTCAATAGGCATTTACCATTCATGTGAATGGTTAATGCGTTGCCTGCTTTTTATCTACAAATATGGCAGGAATAACAATAAAGTTCAGTCTTTTTATTACCTTACAGAACATAACTATTTTGCTGGATTCTTTTTATTATTCTTGTTAACTCCTTCATTTGCACTTTATCCACCAAACAATATTCCAATAATAGCTGCTTTCCAAAAGGAATTAGAATATGTTCAGTTTATCGCAATCTACTAGTGTCAAGAATATTGAATCTTCTGCTACTTCCGAACATCACCATGATCCGATAAAAACAGAAATTGATAAAAAAATTGATGGTAAATTTGTATTGGTTTTTAGTGGGTTTTCTGGAATGGGATATAAAGATACTGAAAAATTACAAAACGATATAAAAAAAGAGATAAAACAACATATTGATAAGTATGGGATCCATAATTTACTTATCGTTGCTGGTGCCACTTCTGAAGGTATTGGTTGTGTCTATGATATTGCTAAAAATCTAGCTGTAAATACTTTGGGGATTGTTTCAGAACACGCTTCAACAGATTGCTTAGCAAAAAATTGTGACAGTGTTATTCAAATTAAGGATCCGAATAACAGCTGGAAAGTTTTGGATGATTCAGGTGCTTCTTATATGATATATGCGGCAAGTAAGAATGGCTGCTTTTTAGCTTTTGGTGGCGGTAGTGTTACCCTAAGTGAATTAGAAGAAGCGGCTAAGAAAGGAATTGAAACAAAAGTTTTTCCTGATTTTTTACCTGATCCAGATAAATTAGACGCTAAATTAGCTCAAGGAAAAACAAGGGCTGAAATATGTCCAATACAAATGAAATATACAGAAGAGGTATAGTATAAAAAATAATCTCTTCACCTGACTTAAGAAATGAACAAAGCGTAAATATTGTCATAATTTATTCTTTACAGCACACGCAGGCTACTATCTTACAGATGGAGCTAGCATAATTGTGAAATCCCATAGTCATTCAATGGTTATATCACATTAAATAGAACCGGGTTTATTAAGTGGTGTTCAATGTTATTGATATCTATATATCATAGATTTTAGACATTAAAAGATTAACCCTTTTTGAAGGCAATATAGCATTAGCTTTATTAGTTAACATCATGATAAATTTCGTTTTCTTTAGTAGAAAGCGAGATTTATATGGTTAGTTTTTTTCAAAAGATAAAGCGTATTGTTCAAGCCAACGCATCAATAAGGTTAAGATGCCATTTACGCTCAGATATATAATTCCTGCGGCAATAAAAACATCGACATTATAAGTTTGGCCAAAAATTTGTTGGCTATATCCCATAATCTCTAATAGCGTTATGGTACTAGCCAGTGATGTGCTTTTAAATATAAGAATTACCTCATTGGAATAGGATGAAAGCGCACGTTTAAGCGCATAAGGTAAAATAATTCTCAAGGTTTGATGATTTGACATACCTAGCGCCTGACATGCTTGCCAGCTAGTTTTAGGAATTTCTTTAACGGCACCATGAAATAATAGAGTGGAATAGGCGGCACTATTAAGTGCTAATGCCAGCAAGGCGCAAATCCATGGAGTAGAAATTAAAGCCCATAAAGTAGGGTACTCTCTTAGCGCGGGAAATTGACCGGATCCATAATAAATCAGAAAAAATTGAACCAGCAAAGGAGTGCCAGTAAATAGCGTAATGTAGCCTTGAATTAGGGATGAAAAAAACGCTGTTTTTAACGATAAAATGATAGTCAAAAATAGCGCTAATAAAAAGGCAATAAGTATTGCGCATATTGTCAGTGATAAACTGGTTGGCAGGCCAGGCAGTAATGAAATGATTAAATTGATCATTTTGTTACTCCCTGTTCAAACTGGGTTGTGCGTATTTCAATCCGCCGTAAGATAAATTGACTTACTAGGGTGATGGCTAGATAGATCAAAGCCACAATTAGGTACCAAGTGAAAGGTTCATGAGTACGATTAACAATACTTTTGGTTTGCAACATTAAGTCATTTACGCTGATCAGAGAAACCAAAGCGGTATCTTTTAGCAATACTAGCCATTGATTGCCTAAGCCAGGTAAAGCGTGACGCCACATTTGTGGCATAATCAGCCGCAAAAAAATAACATTCCGATTGAGACCCAAGGCTTGTCCTGATTGCCATTGGCCGGATGGTATTGCTTTTAGTGCACCTCTTAAGGTTTGGGATGCATAGGCGGCATAGAGTAGAGCAAGGGCAAAAACACCACAAAAAAAAGGAATAAAATCGAATTCACTATTTTGTGGAAAGAACCATTCAGGATCAATTTGCCAGGTTGTTTGCCAGAAAATGAAATTAATATTAATGCCATCACCTAACAACATGATAAATTGTAATGTGCCATAGTAAACGAACAGGACAACGAGCAATTCAGGTAATCCGCGAATTAAAGTCACCCAGCAAGAACCCAGTAAGGCCACAGGCCTCCAGCGAATAGATTCCCAAGCAGTGAATAACACGGCTAATAACAGCCCGAGTATCAAAGCAGCACCGGCGAGAGTCAGTGTCAAGCCGGCAGCATTTATTAGAAATAACAGATTATTCATTGCTATAATCGACTATTTCTTCAACCATTTTTGGTAGATTACATCATAACTGCCATCTTGTTTCACTTGTGCCAATGCTTTATTTAATTTATCTAACAGCACTTTGTTTCCTTTACGTACCGCAATACCCAGACCTACACCAAAATAATTAGCATCGGTTACTTTTTCACCTACAGCAGCAAGGTCTTCGTTACCTTTTGTTTTTAGCCATTCCGTTGTGACAGCCGTATCACCAAACACCGCATCTATCCGGCCATTTTTTAAATCGAGGATAGCCGTTTGATAATTGTCATACGGCACAGCTTGCATCTCTTTATGTTGTTGCATGATATATTTTTGATGGGTGGTGCCATTTTGCACGCCAATTTTTTTACCTTTTAATAATGATATTTTATTAATTTTATTTTTTACCGCGATAAATGTTGCGGAGTTATTGTAATAAGTATCAGTAAAATCAACCTGCTTTTGCCGTTCTGGCGTAATATCAATTCCTGCTATCAATGCATCAAAACGGCGCATTTTTAAACTGGGGATTAAGCTATCAAAAGATTGATGAGTAAAAGTACAGTTGGCATTGAGTTTTTGACATATTGCCTTTGCCAGTTCAATATCAAAACCGACAATGTTATTATTGGCATCAATTGATTCGAATGTGGCATAAGTTGCTTCAGTTGCAAAGCGTATCGTCTCCTTTGCAGCGGCAAGCACTGGTAAGGATAGGCTGCATAAGGTAATAACTGACAGTAATTTTTTCATTACGGTATTCTCAATTAGATGAATGGGATAGATAATTTGCCAAGCCTTTAGTTTGTGGTTTAGCAAAACGATCAATATCGCCTTGTTCCACAATGGTTCCTTTTTCCATATACACAATCTTACTCGCTGTTTTACGGGCAAAATCAATTTCATGAGTCACAATCAGTTGAGTGATGCCCGTTTTTGATAATTCTTGTATAATATTAACCACTTGAGTGGTGATTTCAGGATCGAGAGCCGCGGTTGGTTCATCAAATAATAAGATTTCAGGCTCCATCATTAATGCTCGCGCAATAGCCACTCGTTGTTGCTGACCACCAGAAAGATGTAACGGGAAGCGATTAGCAAATTCAGTTAAATGCAAGCGACTCAATAAGTTTTTTGCTTTTTCTTTGGCTATTACTTTAGTTAAACCCAAAACTAAACAAGGCGCCTCAATCAGATTTTCCATTACGGTTAAATGGGGCCACAAGTTATATTGTTGAAATACCATACCAACTTTTTGTCTTAGGGCGCGGATTTCATTGCTTTTAGGTTGGCGAGAGAAATTGAAATGATAGCCTGCAATGTCCAGTTGACCAGAGCGGGGCATCTCAAGTAAATTGAATACCCGTAATAATGAGCTTTTGCCAGCACCACTTGGACCAAGTAATACCATTGTTTCACCCGTGCCGCATGTCAAATTGATATCGTGTAATGCTTGCTGCTCACCATAAAAGCAATTAATTTGGTTTAATTGAATACTCATGCTAAAAATCTGAATAAATAAACGATTGAGGTAATGGTAATCTTAATAGAATAATTATGCAATATATTGTTTTTGAAATAGTCTAAAATTGCTATATTTCAGAGATATTTTTGCTTTGCAAAATGATTTCAATCATTTTTATTCATTTTTAATGCGAATTTATTGATTTTTTTGGCCATTCCTTTGAAAATAAAACGATGAATTGGGGTCATAATTAGCCAATAGACTAGACCGCAAAAACCGGCAGGATGCCACCACGCTCTGACATCTAGCGTTCGATGTGTGCCACAATCCTGGATAGTAAAGGTTAAACGGCCCAGTCCAGGCGCTTTCATACCAAATAAGAGTGTTAATTGATGATTAGGTTTAATACAAATGACTTTCCAGCTATCAATCATGTCACCTAAATATAATGTTTCACGTTTAGGCCGGCCATATTTTACTTTGTTGAGCATTAAATCATCAATAAAGGCGCGTAATTGCCATAAAATATTGGCGTAGAAATATCCTCTATTGCCACCAATTTGTTGTAAGGTTTGCCAAATGGTAGCGCTAGTGGCGGTGGTTATTAACGTGAAACCGGCATCTTTTGGATAATAGCTATATTTGGCACACCAATGTGTTTTTAGCGTTGGATCTGGCCCCCAATCTGCTTTATTAATGGCATTATGCGAGTGCGTAAACGCATGTTTGATTGCCTCATCAATACTAAGTAATTTTTGCGGGATAAGCTGTCTTAACGCTTAATCCTTGGCGGGCAGATTGTACTGTAGCCCCTGAATTAAACTTTTGGTAATAAAGGGAGATACTGAAGTTATTAGGCTAATGAAATGAATAGAAATTATTCGAATTGGAATAGGTAGCGGGATGATTCGTCGATACTTACCGCTGATACTCATAAAGCGCTTGAATAGTGTTTAATAGTCAATATATTCAGGCCCACCCGCATCAAGGATGCGATGTTCATTCGTTGGATGGGCTATTAATTGCTTCAGATAGTAGAGAATATTTTCTAAAGCAATAGGGCAAGATTTTGACCTTACCCAGTGTGGAGGAGTAAGAATTAATAAGTTGTAAGTCATATCCCGAATTATTTCATAAGGCACTGAGCCCGCACCAATAATAATTGGCGCCCGAATTTCTGTCACCGGAATTTTACTTTCACGTAAGATTTCTCCGGTCAGTTTACGAGCAATCAGATGTTGTGAATGACAGGAAGGGTGTTGTAGGGCGCTTAAATAGATAACTTGTTTTACTTCAGATTGCTCAAGGACATGTTTAACATTATCAGCAGCCAGGCATTCTTGTTCGATAAGATTATTATTAGCTGCCATACTGTGAACCAGAAAGTAGACGATATCAATATCTGTCATAATATTGTGTAAGGTTTTCGGTGCAAGTAGATCAACATAACGACATTGAGTATTTGGCCAATTTTGTGCTTCAAGCCAATCAAGTCGACGCGCTGCTGCTGTGATCATATGACCTTGCTTAATTAACACTGGGATCAGATTTTGACCAATATAACCATTAGCACCTAGCACTAGGATCCGTTTTTTACCCATATAGTTACCTATCGAGGCCAGAGTGTTTGGCCAGAAAATCTAGCTATTTATTAGGTGAAGAAGGCTATCAGTAATGGCGTCAATAGACTTAGTACAAAACCGTGGACAATGGCAGCAGGTACAATAGACACCCCACCGCTACGTTGCAATATAGGTAGTGTAAAGTCCATTGATGTTGAGCCACAAATCCCCAACGCAGTAGAACGAAATTGGTTGATAATAATGGGAATAAGTATAATAGCC
Source organism: Arsenophonus apicola (assembly GCF_020268605.1). Classification (NCBI taxonomy): domain Bacteria; kingdom Pseudomonadati; phylum Pseudomonadota; class Gammaproteobacteria; order Enterobacterales; family Morganellaceae; genus Arsenophonus; species Arsenophonus apicola. The sequence goes on along the minus strand of NZ_CP084222.1, from coordinate 2,182,336 downwards.
ACTAACTCCCGCATTAGGTCGTTAAAGAAAGCCGTACTACCAATGACCGGTCCATAAGCGTCGGTAAGTAATATACCTGTTAGTGAATACCAGCCGTAACCGGCTGCAATCGCTAATCCCACTTTAGTCGGTAAACCTAATAAAAATGCAGCCAAAATACCACCAAGCAGCGCGCTGCTGGCAACAGTCACCGCAATCGTCGCCCCTCTGAAATTGATTAAAATTTGCCGCAGATACATCCCACTATTTCGCAGATGGCAACCCACCAATAATAATAAACAGATAAGTGTAACTTCAGTACCATATTTGGCATAGGATAAAAATGGCCACTTTGTCAATCCTAGCAAGAAACCAAGTATTAACGCGCCACACAGTGGTAGTGAACTTAAAATCATTTTTAAGCGAGAGAGTGGCTTATTGGTTTCACGTTTAGCAATTTTCCACGGCAAGAATTTATCTAATAAGAATAAAGCCATCAGGTTAGCGGCAAAGGTGCAACAAAAGAAAACCATTGTATAGATAAAAATTGACGTAAGATGCGTACTAATATTATCTAATAACGCCAATGTGATGCCCATTAAAAATAAGATAATGTAAACCATAGCGCCTAATAGGCGATGTGTAAACGCTAAAATCTTCTTATTTTTGAAGCGAAATAAATAGCCTACTGTTAACGGTAAAAGAATGATAAGCAGTCCTGAATACATGGTCCATCCTTATTACAATTAACGCTTTTATGGCGGTGGTTTTGTGGGAATAATACGAAAAAGACAGGCAAAATAATGATAAATATTTTATAACAGACTAAAAATAGACGCAATATTACAGAATAATATTTAGACAAAATTCATTGCTCACAGGATAATTCAGGAGCTATTGCTAATATACATAACAAGAGGGTAATCATGTATTTGCAACAAGTGGAAATTGCCGGTTTTCGTGGCATAAATCGGCTTTCATTAACACTGGATCATGAAACCGTGTTAATTGGTGAAAATACTTGGGGTAAATCAAGCTTATTAGATGCCTTGACTATTTTATTATCACCAAGGCAGCCATTATATCAATTTAATCAGCATGATTTTCATCACTTGGTAGATACAGATGAACAAATCAATAACCTACAAATAATTTTAGTTTTCTGTGAAAATCAGCCCAATAGCCATAAAGCAACTCGTTTTAAGCTTTTATCACCATTATGGATTGACGGAGATGATGAATACAGGCGTATTTATTATCGGGTCAGTGCACAACAACAGAATAATCTTGTGGTGACGGAACGATGTTTTTTAGATAAGCAGGGTAATAAGCTTGTATTGAATGATAATAGTAAATATATCCAGCAGATTATTCGACTATATCCAGTACTACGTCTAAGAGATGCCCGATTTTACTATCCTACCACTACTAAATTTAATGATGTTGGTTATAAAAAACTAGCTGTTAAATTTGCCAACCAGTTAGAGCAATTGGCTCAAGCCTTAATGCAAGCATCACGAAAATTGTCTCATGAAGAGACAGAGGAAGGTTTTGTGGTATTGCAGCAGTTGCTGGGTTATTACTTTGCCGAACACAGCACCCATTTATCTCATCGACAAAATCAGGCCAATATTGCCTATAACTTATCCCATAGAAGAGGCTGGCAGGTGCTGGAGGATATCAATCGTATCGTGGCTAAACCTGAACAGCAGTATATTAAATTAATTATTTGGCAGATTTTTTCCTCATTTCTGCAATTACAAGGTGATCTGCAACTAGCTCGCAATGCCAAGCCTATCCTAATTATTGAAGATCCCGAAACGCGTTTACACCCTATTATGCTGTCGATTGCTTGGCGACTGTTAAATCTTTTTCCATTACAGCGCATTAGTTCAACTAATTCAGGCGAATTACTTTCACAAGTTCCTTTGGAAAATGTATGCCGTTTAGTGCGTAATTCAAGTCGAGTAGCTGCTTATCGACTAAAGACTAATAAGTTATCACTAGAAGATATGAGACGTCTCTCATTTCATATCCGCTTTAATCGTCCTTCAGCACTATTTGCGCGCTGTTGGTTATTAGTTGAAGGAGAGACCGAAATTTGGTTGATGAATGAATTGGCACGCCAGTATAATTATCATTTTGCGTCGGAAGGTGTTAAAGTAATTGAGTTTGCGCAATGTGGTATTAAGCCATTATTGAAGTTTGCTAATAGTATGGGGATTGAGTGGCATACGTTAGTCGATGGTGATAATGCCGGCAGACAATATGCAGGAGCAGCCATCGCTTATGCTGAGAAGAACAATGATACGGCCCGAGATAGGTTAACCATGTTGCCTGCGTCAGATATGGAGCATTTTCTTTATCATGAAGGTTTCAGGGAGATCTATCACCAAATTGCAGGTATCCCGGATAATGGTAAAGTTTTACCGCGCCGTGTCATTATTAAAGCAATTCATCGAACTTCTAAACCTGACTTAGCAATTGAAGTTGCCAACAGAGCGGCAGAAAAAGGCATTAATTCAATACCTTCGTTACTACGCAATATGTTTTCACGTGTTGCTTGGCTAGCAAGAGGGAAATCTTAGTAAACAGGTAAGCAATAAATATATTGCGGCATTTGTCTGCCGGTTTAGTCAAGGCAGATAATAGATCGCTATCCAGTTTTTAACCTATTCCATATTAAAAAAGGTATTTTTAGTATGAAATTTCTTCGCAATCAAAAAAAGCGGTTATTGATTTTTCTCGTGTTGCTATTAATTATTGTCGTCACTGCTGCGATGTTGTATGTAATTAATTTACCTAAAAAGGTAACTTATCAGACTGTACCCGTTATTAGAGGGAATATCGAAAAGTATGTACTGGCAACTGGCAAGCTGGACGCAGTTAGTAAGGTAGATGTTGGTGCTCAGGTTAGTGGCCAGTTACAAACTCTTTATGTCAAAGAGGGGGATATGGTGAAAAAAGGGGACTTATTAGCGGTAATCGATCCCCAAAACGCGCAAAATGTGGTGAAAGAATCCGAGGAAATTCTGCGTGAACGTCAAGCTAATTTAGCCTTAGCCCGTGCAGAATTGAAATTAGCAGAAATGACTTATCAACGCCATATTGATTTGGCGAAGCATCAGGCTATTTCAAGGCAAGAGTTTGATCGAGTTAAAACCGATGTTGAGGTTAAAAAAGCGCGGGTAAAAATTTATATTGCCCAAATTAATCGTAATCAAGCCTCGTTAAATACGGCTAAAACCAATTTGAAGTATACCCATCTTACTGCGCCATTGAGTGGGATTGTTACCAACATTAAAACCTTGCAGGGACAAACTGTCATTGCTGCCCAAGAAGCGCCAACCATCATGACTTTAGCAGACTTGGATACAATGTTAGTAAAAGCGCAAGTTTCCGAAGCCGACATTATTAATCTTAAACCGGGGCAAAAAGCTTCTTTTACTATTCTTGGTGCACCGGATACCACTTTTAAAGGAGTTTTGAAAGATATATTACCTACGCCGGAAGAAGTTAATAATGCAATTTTTTATTATGCGCGCTTTGAGGTACCCAATCCGCAGCATATTTTAAAACTACAAATGACTGCGCAAATTAAAATTCAACTTGAATTACATAAAAATGTATTGCTTTTACCGCTATCTGCATTGAGAGAAAACATTGCGGGTAATCAATATACTGTTGCGATTCTGCAAAATGGCTACCAGGTGGAGAAAAAAGTCGAAGTTGCTACACGAAATTATATCGATGCTGAAATTGTTTCCGGTCTTGCTGAAGGTGATTTGGTCATTACCAACCCTGAAACTTCAAAAGGATAAAGGAATGAGTGCATTACTTGAATTATGTAATATAGGTCGTAATTATCGCTCAGGCGAACAGCAAGTAGCGGTACTAAAAAATATTTCTTTGACCATTAATGCTGGCGAAATGGTAGCTATAGTTGGCGCTTCAGGCTCTGGGAAATCAACTTTAATGAATATTCTTGGTTGTTTAGATAAACCAAGTTATGGCCAATACTATTTGGCTGGACAGAATATTGATGAGTTAGATAACGAGCAACTTTCTGTTTTACGTCGCGAATATTTTGGTTTCATTTTCCAGCGTTATCATTTGTTACCCTATTTGACGGCCGAACAGAATGTTGAAATTCCAGCTATCTATGCTGGCGCATGCCAACAAGAACGTCGTAAGCGAGCAATTGCCTTATTAACGCGTCTTGGTTTAAATGACCGAATTAAATATTATCCGACACAGTTGTCTGGCGGCCAACAGCAGAGAGTCAGTATTGCTCGGGCATTGATGAATGGTGGGCAGATTATTTTAGCTGATGAGCCAACCGGCGCTTTGGATAGTCACTCAGGTAATGAAGTTATTGCTATTCTTAAACAGTTATGCGAACAGGGATATACCGTTATTCTGGTTACTCATAATATGCAGATAGCAGAGCAGGCAGAACGGATAATTGAAATTAAAAATGGCGAAATTATCCGTAATTGCGTGCAACGTGAGTCAGCAAAACGATTACCGCCGATTTTTTCTGCTAAAAAATCGCAAATTTCAATGACCAAATGGCTTAATCAGCTTAGAGAAGCGCTACTGATGGCCTGGCGAGCGATATTGATTAATAAAATGCGTACATTACTCACCATGCTTGGCATCATTATCGGTATAGCCTCGGTAGTTAGTATTCTTGTTATTGGCAATGCGGCCAAAGGGCTTGTATTAGCCGATATTCAGTCAATTGCCACCAATACTATTACTGTTTTCCCTGGCAAGGGCTTTGGTAACATGAGCCCACAAGATAGAAGGGCACTTAAAGTAAGCGATGTAGATGCGCTACAGGAGCAGCCATATGTTTCTGCCATATCGGGTAAAATGAGTACTGATGTTCGATTACGTTATGGCAGTCAAAATTCTGCTGCAAGAGCATCTGGTATTGGAGAGTCATATTTTGATGTTTATGCTATGCCAATGAGCGAAGGGATAATACTGACCAGCGATATGGTTAAGCACCATGCACAGGTTATTGTTATTGATCAAAACACCAAAAATATGTTTTTCCCTCAGCAGAAACAGGTTGTTGGTGAAATAATGCTAGTTGGCAATATACCGGTTACTATTATTGGTGTGGCCGCAGAGCAAAAGTCTATTTATGGCAATAGCGATATGCTACAAATCTGGATGCCTTATACCACCATGAGTAGTCGTCTGATGAATCGCTCGTATTTTGATAATCTTGATATTAGGATCAAACAGGGTTATAGCTCGTCAGAAGCAGAACAACAATTGACGCGATTGTTGACGGTATTACATGGAAAAAAAGATATTTTTACCTACAATTTCGATACCTTGATTAAAACGATTGAAAAAACGACCAATACGCTACAGTTATTTTTAACATTAGTCGCTGTTATTTCCCTACTAGTCGGTGGTATAGGTGTTATGAATATCATGTTGGTTTCAGTAACCGAACGGACGAAAGAAATTGGTATTCGCATCGCGATCGGCGCGCGAAATAGCGATATTATGCAACAATTTTTGATAGAATCGATTTTTATTTGTTTGTTTGGTGGCTTTTTAGGGATCTTGCTCTCTTATTTAGTGGCAATTATAGCCCGCTTGGTATTACCAAATTGGCAGTTTACTTTTAGTCTAATGCCACTACTAGGTGCTTTGCTTTGCTCAACCGTTATTGGCCTCATTTTTGGTTTTTTACCTGCCCGCAATGCGGCAAAATTGAATCCAGTTGATGCGTTGGCAAGAGAATGAAAAATAAGGATTTATATGCTCCCAAAAGAAGATTGGGAGCAATAATTAAAATTGTAAATGATGATTAAAGGCAATGAAAACCTACCTATTCATTTTCTACAGGAATAATAAGGCAGGCATGGTTACCTTTAGGCCCTTTAGTTGAACTAAAATTAACCTTCTGTCCAGCTTTCAATGTACGGTACCCTTCCATCTGGATACTGGAATAGTGTGCGAAGATGTCTTCGCCACCATTTTCGGGGCAGATGAAGCCAAAACCTTTAGCATTATTAAACCACTTAACTGTACCTGTCTCCATACATCATCCTTCATAATAGGGTTTTATCAAACAAGTGCCTGTGAACAGCTCATTTCATATTGAAGCGAACTAAAAATTGCTTGTTCATAAAATATACTGTATTAAAAAGATATATGGCGTCAAGTGTACTATATTCCCAGAAAGTAGTTCTGTTGCTGAAATTTGATTTAGATAACGCTATAGGTCACTGTTTTTTATTATTTACTTTTTTAAGGATGATTGGTCACAAAGGGGATCAAAGTGATAAACTAAGAATATTCAAGAAGAATGTATAATTAAAAATATTTAACTGGATTTTTACATAATGAGTGAGTGCCAATCAGATTATCAGACGGATGTCAGGCTGAAGGAACAAGTGGAACACGCTTTACAACCACCTTCGATGTATAAGGTGATTTTGAATAATGATGATTTCACACCAATGGATTTTGTAGTACAAGTGTTAAAGAAATACTTTTCTCTTGATGAAGAGCAAGCCACACAAATTATGTTAGATGTTCATTTTCATGGAAAAGGGATCTGTGGGGTTTATACTGCTGAAGTTGCAGAAACAAAGGCCGCGCAAGTTAATATTTATGCAAGAGAACATGAATATCCATTACTTTGCACGATAGAAGAAGTCTGATTAGACTAATTTATAGGGAGGTGATTATGCTTAACCAAGAACTTGAACTTAGTCTTAATGTAGCTTTTGCCAAGGCAAGAGATAACAGGCATGAATTTATGACGGTTGAGCATCTATTGCTGGCGTTGCTCAGTAATACATCCGCCCGGGAAGCTTTAGAAGCTTGCAAAGTTGATCTTGTGATATTGCGACAAGAATTGGAGCATTTTATTTCACAAACAACGCCATTATTGCCTGAGGATGATAGTCGAGATACGCAACCCACGTTGAGCTTTCAACGCGTATTACAGCGTGCTGTGTTTCATGTCCAGTCATCAGGACGTAATGAAGTTACGGGTGCCAATGTATTGGTTGCTATATTTAGCGAACAAGAATCTCAAGCTGCTTATTTATTGCGTAAACATGATGTCAGTCGGCTTGATGTGGTTAATTTTATTTCTCATGGCATGATCAAAGGTAGTGAGGCGGACAATCGTCAGTCAGATTCTATTAATGCCGCATATCAGAATGAAGAAGCTGTTGGCGTTGAAGAACGGATGGATAGCTTTACCACCAACCTTAACCAATTATCAAAAGCCGGTAAAGTTGATCCTTTAATTGGGCGTCAGCTTGAGCTGGAGAGAACGATCCAGGTTCTTTGTCGTCGACGAAAGAATAATCCACTACTAGTGGGTGAATCTGGAGTGGGCAAAACTGCGATTGCGGAAGGGCTAGCATGGCGTATTATACAAAATGATATCCCGGAAGTGATGAAAGATTGCACTATTTATGCCTTGGATATCGGTTCATTACTAGCCGGTACTAAGTATCGTGGTGATTTCGAAAAGCGCTTTAAAGCATTATTAAATGTGTTAGAAAAAGACGAAAAAAGTATTCTCTTTATTGATGAAATTCATACGATTATTGGTGCAGGTGCGGCATCAGGCGGACAAGTTGATGCGGCTAATTTGATTAAGCCATTACTATCAAGTGGCCGGATCCGTGTGATGGGTTCAACGACCTACCAAGAATTTAGTCATATTTTTGAGAAAGATCGGGCACTGGCTAGACGATTCCAAAAAATTGATATCGTTGAACCATCTGCTGACGAAACGGTACAGATCATTAACGGATTACGGGCTAAGTATGAAGCTCACCATAATGTTCGTTATAGTTCAAAAGCGATTAAAGCTGCGGTTGATTTATCAGTAAAGTATATTACTGATCGCCATTTACCGGATAAAGCCATCGACGTTATTGATGAGGCCGGTGCAAGAACGCGTTTGATGCCACAAAACCGACGTAAAAAAACAATTGGGGTACAAGAGATAGAATCGGTCGTCTCCCTAATTGCCCGTATTCCTGAAAAAACTATTTCTTCTAGCGATAAAGAGCGATTAAAAAATTTAGATAATAGATTGAAAATGCTAGTATTTGGTCAAGAGCAAGCCATCGAAACCCTTAGCGAAGCGATCAAAATGAATCGAGCGGGATTAGGTAGTAGTCATAGACCTATTGGTGCGTTTTTATTTGCTGGGCCAACAGGTGTTGGTAAAACAGAAGTCACCGTACAGTTAGCAAAAGCATTAGATATTAAATTATTGCGTTTTGATATGTCTGAATATATGGAACGCCATACAGTTAGTCGGCTAATTGGTGCCCCACCAGGATATGTCGGCTTTGATCAAGGTGGTTTATTGACAGATGCGGTTATAAAACATCCTTATTCAGTTGTTTTATTAGATGAAATCGAAAAAGCACATTCCGATGTATTCAATCTTTTATTACAAGTGATGGATAATGGAACATTAACCGATAATAATGGCCGTAAGGCTGATTTTCGTAATGTTGTCTTGGTGATGACTACCAATGCGGGTGTACAAGAGACACAACGTAAATCGATTGGTTTTACTGAGCAAGATAATAGTACTGATGCATTATCAGAGATAAAACGAATTTTCGCGCCGGAATTTCGTAATAGATTGGATAGTATTATTTGGTTTAATGCTTTAACAACCGAAGTTATTGCTCAAGTTGTTGATAAGTTTATTGTTGAGTTACAAGCTCAACTAGATGAAAAAGGTGTGTCAATTGAAATTAGTAATGCGGCACGTCAATGGCTTTGTACTAAAGGTTATGATAAGGCGATGGGAGCTAGGCCGATGGCAAGGGTTATCCAGGATAATCTAAAGAAACCTTTAGCTAATGAACTATTATTTGGCCAGTTGAGTCGTGGTGGTGCTGTTAAGATCGATCTAAATAAGAAAACGCAAAAATTAACCTATCATTTTGAAGGTATGCACAAAACTAAACCAGAGGATGCAATAATTTAATTACAGATGGTTTATAACCATAGACGATATTCCAATCGTCTATGGCAAGAGCTTGAGAGAAGAGGCGATCAACGGCTACGAAAGATGATGCGGCCTTTACTCAGATCATAAGGTGTTAACTCGACAGTCACTTTGTCGCCCGTTAGAATACGGATATAATTTTTACGCATTTTACCAGAAATATGCGCAGTAACTACGTGTCCATTTTCTAGTTCAACACGGAACATGGTATTGGGCAGAGTATCTAGTACTGTACCTTGCATTTCAATATTGTCTTCTTTGGCCATCTAATCCTCTAAGTTAATCACCAAGTTTTTTACGGGCAAGATAATGCCGAAAAACCATCCTTATGTAAAGGAATGTCGAGTTTAAAGTCACTTTTACTTTTTATCAAGATACGAAAAATACGGCATTAAAGCTTAATTGTACAAAAATATACAACAAGTATACGGTTTGAACAACGCGAACGATAAAAAAATAAAATGCAACAATGTCACAGCAAACTATCTAACTTAGTTTGCAATAGTATGAATCATTCTGCTACCTATATCTTTAAATTAGTGCTTAATCAGCTATCTAATATCTTTGTTTAGGCAGAGAAATATTTTCTAGTTAATTATCCGAAATGATTAGTTTCTTCTGCACTAGGTAAACTTATAGTTTGCTTTAGCCAACATGCTTTATCAATAGGTTGGTCGCGATATTGATAGAGATAATTTAAAAATTGTACCCGAGGGATCTCTCTCACACCTAAAGAGGCGGTATATGCATTAATTATTTGACAATCAAACAGTTTACCGCCAAAACCCAGGAAATGGTGATAAAAAGCAATAAGTGCATATTTAGAACCATCACTAACACGGCTAAACATCGATTCACCACAAAAAATTTTACCAACATTAACGCCATACAGTCCACCAATTAATTTTGTGTTGTGCCAAACTTCGACGGAATGCGCAACACCTAGTTGATGCAAAGCAGTATATGCCTCTATTATTTGGTGAGTGATCCAAGTTCCTTCCTGTCGTTGTGCGCAGCCGGCGATAACTTGCTCAAAGGCATGATTTAACGTAATGACATAAGGCGTTTTTCGCATTCTTTTTTTAGTTGTTCGACTAATGTGTATTTCTGCTGGCAAGAGAACTGCACGTGGATCTGGCGACCACCACAATGGAATTTCCGTTGGATTAAACCAAGGGAAAATCCCTTCATAATAGGCAGCTTGTAATCTACCGACCGCCAGATCACCGCCGATGGCGAGTAAGCCGTTGGGTTCACTTAGAGCATATTCTGGCGCTGGAAAGATATAAGATCTCTCATCAAGCTGAAACATATAACCATCCTATTAGCTAATTTTATAATTATGTTAGTACTATTTTGGCTTGATAATATTGAAAATAGCGCCCTCGCAATTGTAATAATTCCTTATACGTTGCTTGCTCAATAATTTTTCCATCATCCATTACATATATTTGATCCATTTTATCCAATCCTTGTAAGCGATGGGTAATCACTAACAAGGTTTTGTCGCAGCAGTGTTGCTGCAACTGAAGCAGGATCTGGTTTTCAGTTTTTGCATCTAATCCTTCAGTAGGTTCATCTAATAAAATAACAGGTGCATCATAAAGTAGGGCTCTTGCGATACCTAATCGCCGTTGTTCACCACCTGAGAGTTGTCGACCTCCTTCACCGATCCAACTATCCAGCCCTTGATTTTTAATCAGGCTATCTAAACCGACTTGTTTTAATACTTTTGTCAGTAAAGTATCACTGGCATCATCTTTTGCTATTAGCAGATTATTACGCAAGGTATCACTAAAAATATGGGTTCGCTGTGGTACTACCGCCATTAATTTACGTAATGTATGCTCATTATAGTGATTAATTGGCTGACCATTTATCAAGATCTGGCCTGAACTAACATCCCAGGCACGCGTTAATAATTGTAACAGTGTAGATTTACCACAACCAGTTTTACCTAGTAGCGCAACATGTTCACCTGCATTAAGTGTCAAACAGATATTTTCTAATGTTGGTTGCAGTTGTTGGGGATAACTGAAATGCACTTGTTGCAATTTGATCTCAACTTTATCACTCGTTGATATGCCTGAAGCCGGAAATGTCACTGCTGGTTTTTGATTAATTAACTCCATTAAGCGATTTGCCGAAGTAACAACTTGTCCTAAATATTGAAATGCAACAGCTACTGGTCCAAGAACTTCAAAAGCAGCTAAGGTACAGAAAACGAATAGGGCAATAAGTGCACCAGGTTTATGCTGCTCACCAACTCCGGTTGCTGCCATCCACATTAGTAGGGTTGCGGTAAAGCCGGAGATAAAAATCATAATAGATTGTGATAGCGCGGTTAAGTTAGCTTGCTGCTGCTGGCGCTTTAACCAGTTGGATTCTAGATTGGTCAATACTTGTCGAAAGCGAGGTAATGCACCAAAAACAGTTAGCTCTGCTTGTGCCTGGATAATATTGATTAAACAAGCGCGATATTGGCTACGTAATATAGTGATATCGTGCCCGATAGATTTTCCCCCTTGATAAAAGAAAAAGGGTAAAGTAATCAGCAAACAGAGCATAATTGTGCCCAAAGTAAGGGCAAGCTGTAAGTCTAATGTACTTAATGCTAGGGTGAGCAAAATAGTAATAACCAAAGCAGCGAATATGGGAGAAAGCACCCGTAGATACAAATGATCAAGGCTCTCGACATCAGCGACCAGACGATTAAGAATATCTCCTTGGCGATAGTGTGCGATAGCGCCAGGGGATAGTGGGAATAGTTTTTGAAAAGTAAATATCCTTAAATGGGCTAAAACACGAAAAGTTGCATCATGGTTAACTAATCGTTCGGCGTAACGACTGGCCGTGCGGATAATGGCTGAACCACGAACACCTGCTGCTGGTAGCATATAATTAAAAGTATAAAGCCCGGCAGCACCAGCAAGAGCCGTTCCGGCTAAAAACCAACCTGATAAAGTCAGTAGGCTAATACTCGCCAGTACCGCAACAATGGTTAACAAAATACCAAGATTAAGCAGTACCCAATGACGACGATAAAGCGCAAGAAAAGGGAGTAGTACACGCATATTATATCTCCTCTGCGCGATAAGTTAACAGGCGGCTAAAAGCCCCTGTAGTCTGACTTAGCTTGTTATAAGTGCCCTGTTCAATAATTAAACCATTTTCCATGACCCATATTTGGTCGTATGTGGCAGCTTCTTCTAACAAATGAGTAACCAGCAAAGTTGTTTGTTTAGTAGAAGCCATATTAAGTGCGGTCATCACACGTTGCTCACTTTGCATATCAAGGCTAGCAGCAGGTTCATCGAGTAAAAGCAAATGACAGGGGTTTAATAGTGCGCGGGCGACTGCAATTCGTTGCGCTTGTCCAACGGATAAGCGAGCAGCATTTTCGCCAATTTGAGTATCAAGACCCGCGGGTAAATGCTCGGTAAACTCAGTTACATAAGCATTTTCCATTGCTGTATTGATTGCTGCTGCGGAAGCTTCCGGTGAGTAGAGACGTATATTGTCAATAATGGTTTGTGCGGGTAAATGGGGATTTTGACCAACCCAGCTAAGTTGTTTGCGCCAATCAGTCATATCGAGATCCCTAAGTTCGATTCCATTAACCATTAGCGAGCCGCGATAAGGTAGAAAACCGAGTAGCACATTTAACAAGGAACTTTTGCCAGCCCCACTTTGGCCGACTAAAGCAATCCGCTGGTTTGGCAGTAGGGTAAAATTTAGCGGGCCAGCCAAGCGTACATTATCGTGAGAAAAAATTTCTAGCTGATGCGCAGTAATCGTTAGTGGTTTAACCGGCGCAATTAGCTGATTATTTTGTGGTTGTGGCGATGGTTGTTCTATGCTGGCTAATAATGTAAATAAAGATTCTGCTGCACCTACTGCTTGCGCTTTAGCATGGTAATAAGTGCCTAAATCCCGTAGTGGCTGAAAAAATTCCGGAGCGAGTATCAAGGCCAAAAAGCCAGCAAAAAGGGTAACTGGTATGCCATAATTTCCGAAATCTAATTCTCCTAAATAAGAGAAACCAAAATAAACTGCGACAATGGCAATAGAAATTGATGCGAAGAATTCTAATACTGCCGAAGAGAGAAAGGCCATACGTAAGACTTCCATCGTTCTTTGACGAAACTCTTCGGTTGCTTGTTCAATATCTTTTACTTCTTTTTTAGCCCGCAAAAAAAGTCGTAAGGTATCAAGTCCACGTAAACGATCGAGAAATCTGCCGCTTAATCGGGCTAACGCCACAAAATTTCGCCGATTGACATCAGCGGCACCCATCCCTACTAATATCATAAATAAGGGAATTAAAGGTGCGGTGATAAATAAAATTAAGCCAGCAGCCCAGTTAATTGGGAAAATTGCAATCAAAATGATAATCGGGATCATAGCGGCTAAATACATTTGCGGTAAATAGCGAGCATAATAATCCTGTATGTCTTCAATTTGTTCTAAAATGATCGTTGCCCAACTTCCGGCGGGTTTATTTTTAACCCAAACAGGCCCCAATTGGTCAAGTTTATTTAGCACCATGATACGGATCTGCTGACGAACAATTTTGCCACAAACGAATCCAACACTTTCCCGCATAAAGTTAATTATCGCTCTTGAAGTAAATACACAAATAAGTAAAACAAATTGAACTAGCAGTTGTTCTCGAGGTAGATTCTCTACAATCAATGCTTGTAAAAGGGAAGCTAAAAGCCAGGCTTGCATAACGATTAGTAAGCCACTAATAATTCCCAGTAACATGGATAAGCGTAGCCAGTGTTTTGCTGGAGCTGATTGTTGTTTCAACCAATTAACCAACTCAGTTTGTTTTTGTTTATCCATAATGATGATTTTATATACCGGTGATAAGTTAATTATGACAATGTGTTGATTTTAATTTTATCAAATATCAACTTTTATAGGTATGTTACAGATAAAAAGGCGCTATTTCGACCGCGCCTGTTAAAGAAATTTATCAGGTTATTATAATTTGTAACATTTATTTGCGGTATAGCGCGTCTAAATAACGTTCGGCGTCAAGGGCAGCCATACAACCAGTACCTGCTGAGGTAATGGCTTGACGATAGACATAGTCCATGACATCACCAGCAGCGAAAACACCTTCAACTGAGGTTTGGGTTGCATTGCCTTTAGTGCCAGATTGCACTTGAATGTAGCCATTTTCTAACACTAACTGATCGGCAAAAATACTGGTATTGGGGGTATGGCCAATAGCAATAAACACGCCAGTCACAGCAAGCATCTTTAGATTGTCATTTTCGGTTGAACGCAAATTGATGCCAGTGACACCACTATTGTCACCTAATACCTCATCAAGGGTAAAATTGGTATGTAACACAATATTGCCAGTTTTTACTTTTTCCATCATCCGTTGGATGAGAATTTTTTCGGCACGAAACGTGTCACGTCGATGAATGACATGGACTTCTGCGGCAATATTTGATAGGTAAAGTGCTTCTTCAATAGCGGTATTTCCACCACCCACTACCGCCACTTTTTGGTTGCGATAGAAAAAGCCATCGCAGGTAGCACAGGCTGAAACGCCACGACCTTTAAAGGCTTCTTCAGACGGTAAACCCAGGTAGCGAGCTGAGGCGCCAGTTGCAATAATAAGCGCATCACAGCTATAGATTCCGTTATCACCGGTGAGCTTGAACGGCCGTTGCTGCAGATCAACCGCATAAATGTGATCATTAATAATATTTTCTTGTGCAGTAAATTTTTTAGTATGTTGCAGCATGCGTTCCATCAATACCGGGCCCATTAACTCGGTATGATCTCCTGGCCAATTTTCAACTTCGGTAGTGGTGGTTAATTGCCCCCCTGGTTGCATGCCAGTAATTAATACCGGATTTAAATTTGCTCGGGCGGCATAAATAGCTGCTGTATAGCCAGCTGGGCCAGATCCCAGAATTATAACCTTACTATGATTGTTGGTTTTCATAATTGCTCCATTTGTAAGAATATATATTTAATGTGGCGATTGTAGGAGATTAGTAAAATTAAAAAAAGTAAATTGAATGAAAAGATGATAAGGAATAGTCATTCTTTGTTGACTTGTTTTAACATTTTATTTATTAAGGCAAGTCATGAAAAAAGATTATTTTTGGTGAAATAACGATTTAAATTGAGAATTTTTCTTATGTCTTATTGACAATTAGTTAATAATGAATTCATTTCCCTATGATGTTCTGATTTTTATTCATAATCTTTGACAATCGGTTGTGTATTTGAGAAAACATCTTATAGGATTAATTACCTCATTTGATTAATTGAAATTGAACATCATTTAAACAAATAGATAAATATCCTACTTTTCATTATCAAATTGAAAACTAACCAGATGATTTATCTACAAGATGAATTATACTACAAATACTAATGGTCAGGCGGAGTTTAACCTTATTGCATCTTTTCCAATTCAATAATAAGAAAAGAAAATAGGGAATGTAATGGGTATAAAAATAGATAAAAGAGAGATAACGAAATGATTGATAACAAAAAGCGTCCAGGAAAAGATCTTGATCGTATCGATAGGAACATACTTAATGAATTACAAAAGGATGGTCGTATTTCTAATGTAGAGCTTTCTAAGAGAGTAGGGTTATCGCCGACCCCTTGTTTGGAACGTGTGCGTCGTTTGGAGCGTCAAGGTTTTATTTCAGGTTATACCGCTTTATTAAATCCACACTATCTCGATGCATCTTTATTGGTTTTTGTTGAGATCACCTTAAACCGTGGTGCTGCAGATGTTTTTGAACAGTTTAATGCTGTTGTGCAAAAACTGGAAGGGATTCAGGAATGTCATTTAGTCTCTGGGGATTTTGATTATTTACTTAAAACACGGGTTCCCGATATGTCTGCTTATCGTAAATTATTAGGCGAGACTTTGCTTCGTCTCCCTGGTGTCAATGACACGCGGACTTATGTAGTAATGGAAGAGGTGAAACAGAGTAATCGTTTGGTCATTAAGACTCGTTAATCAAATAGATGCAAAACCGGAAAAAGTTAGGTACACTCCTGTTTATGCATACAGTTTCAACGCTGAGCATTACTCAGCGTTGTTCCTTTCAATCAACAGGAAAAACCTGGAGTGTTAGTTTTGGGCCAGGAATATACAGAAGACAAAAACATTAAGTTAAAAAAGATTAGTAATGGCAAGATACTGATAGAGGTTATTTTACTGATAATTACTATCTGGGCGATTTTTTTAATGGTGGCTCTGATAAGCTTTCATCCTTCCGATCCTAGCTGGTCACAGACGACTTGGAATGAACCGATTAAAAATTTAGCTGGCGGCATCGGTGCTTGGTCAGCCGATATTCTTTTCTCTGTTTTTGGCATCTTAGCCTATGTTATACCATTAGTCATGTTATTAGGGTGTTGGAATGTATTTAAAGATATCGATAATCAGGATTGCCTGGATTTTTTTGTTCTTTCCTTACGCCTGATCGGTGGGTTAGCGTTAATAATTACCTCGTGTGCCCTGGCAGCACTTAATATTGATGATTTACCTAATTTTTCCTCCGGTGGTATTATTGGTAGTGTTTTTAGTAATGCCATTCTGCCTTGGTTTAATATATTAGGAACCACATTAGCGTTACTTTGTATTTGGGTTATTAGTTTCACCTTATTTACAGGTTGGTCATGGTTAACGATTGCGGAAAAGATTGGAGCACTGGTGTTAGCGACAATAACGCTTATCACTAATCGTAGTCGTAGTAATAACAAGCATCAAGCAACAAAAGCTTATGTCTCACCTCATCCGGCTAAATTATACGATGGCACATCAGATACAGCAGATTATATCGATCCAGATGATGTGCTTTTTTCAACCGCTCCAATTAAACAGTTAGCGAAAGAAGGATTGAGTAATAATAAAAACGATGAGTTTTATCGAGATAAGGTACAGTCTTTGACGCCTGCTGAAGCTAAAGGCGCCCTTGATATTCAGGCAGAAACACTAGACAAATATGATGAAGATATCTTTAGCAAACCGTCAAATATCCCCGTTCCAATGGATGATGAGATTGATCTCAATCAACGGATAGATCCTAATCAGGTTACTCAAGTTAGCGATCAAAAAGAAGCCCCAAATTTGGCTGACCCGTCAATTTTCTCAGTAACAAAAAAAGATGCGGAAGCTGACGCTAGTACTGCTTTTACACCGGTAAAGTCACAAATTAAAAAAGGTATTGGTCCCGAATTTCCGCGCCCTAATCCTGTTCGTTTACCAACACGGCGCGAGCTTTATGGTAATCGTCTAACAACACAGAAAGAACAGGAATTGGATGCAGAGCAAAAAGCTTTTCAAAATCCCGCCACTCAGTCTGATAGTGCGGAGTTTACTATTGATGATTGGAATGAAGATAAATTACGTGATCAGTTTTTGCAACAGCAAAATGAGCGTTACAACACCAACATAACTAATAACCTAAATCAACCAACAGCTAACATTGATGTGGATGACAAGCCCATTGCAGCAGATGAAACTGAATTAAATGCATTCGTTGACAGCCAACCACAAGTTGAACATAAATGGCCATTGGAAGAAGAGGCAGAGATATTGCAGCAGCAAGTAGCACAAGATAGTAGTCAAACATCATTAGCGCCTGAGGATAAAAAGCAAAAGGTAGCGCAGACATTACCTGAGCAGGGAAGTCTTTTTCATCCTTTTCTGGTACGTAATGATCAACCATTACCAAAACCCACGACGCCAATGCCCTCATTAGATCTGCTTGCCAGCCCACCAAACCACAACGAACCGGTTGATATGTTTGCGTTGGAACAAACATCCCGTTTAATTGAAGCACGTTTAAGCGATTATCGGGTAAAAGCGGAAGTGGTTGGTTTTTCACCTGGGCCAGTTATTACGCGCTTTGAGTTGGACTTAGCCCCTGGCGTCAAGGCGGCACGTATTTCTAATTTATCTAGAGATTTAGCACGTTCTTTATCGGCAACTGCGGTACGTATTGTAGAGGTGATACCGGGTAAACCTTATGTAGGTTTAGAATTACCCAATAAAAAGCGCCAGACGGTGTATCTACGTGAAGTGCTTGATTGTGATAAATTTCGCCGTAACTCATCACCATTAACCATTGTATTAGGTAAAGATATTGAAGGTGAACCTGTTATTGCTGATTTAGAAAAAATGCCGCATTTGTTAGTTGCCGGTACCACCGGTTCGGGTAAATCGGTAGGGGTTAATGCCATGATCCTCAGTATCTTGTATAAAGCAAAACCTGAGGATGTTCGCTTTATTATGATCGATCCTAAGATGTTGGAACTTTCTATTTATGAAGGCATTCCGCATTTGCTGACCGAAGTTGTCACCGATATGAAAGATGCGGCGAATGCACTGCGTTGGTGTGTTAATGAAATGGAACGTCGCTACAAACTTATGTCAGCTTTAGGCGTAAGAAATCTGGCGGGCTATAACGATAAAATTAATGCCGCTGAGCGCATGGGACGTCCAATACCTGATCCATTTTGGAAACCAGGCGATAGTATGGATAGTAGCCATCCAGTACTGAAGAAAGAGCCTTATATTGTTGTTATGGTCGATGAATTTGCTGATCTGATGATGACCGCCGGCAAAAAAGTGGAAGAGCTAATTGCGCGTTTGGCACAAAAGGCGCGAGCAGCCGGTATTCATCTAGTCTTGGCGACCCAGCGGCCATCGGTTGATATTATTACTGGTTTAATTAAGGCTAACATACCCACTCGGATTGCGTTTACTGTATCAAGTAAGATAGATTCTCGCACCATTCTTGATCAAGGTGGCGCCGAATCTTTATTAGGCATGGGCGATATGCTTTACTTACCGCCAAACTCCTCTATTCCAATTCGTGTTCACGGTGCTTTTGTTCGCGATCAGGAAGTGCATGATGTGGTCAAAGATTGGCAAGCGAGAGGTAAACCTGAATATATAGATAACATCACTAAGGGTGGTGAAGAGGGTGAAGGTAGTAATGGTTATGATGGTGATGAAGAGCTAGATCCCTTATTTGATCAAGCGGTTGAGTTTGTGACGGAAAAGCAGCGTGTCTCTATATCGGGCGTGCAGCGACAATTTCGTATTGGCTATAATCGAGCGGCTAGAATTGTTGAGCAGATGGAGGCTCGGGGGGTTGTTAGTGAGCCGGGCCATAATGGTAATCGCGAAGTTTTAACACCACCACCAGCAGAATATTGATGGAAAAATATTTTTCAAAAACTAATAAATATGATAAATGCAAAGGTCATGACTTGATGAAAAAACTGATAATGTTAGGCTTGTTAGTAATAAGTTTTCATATTAGCCAGGTTTGGGCGGATGCGGCTGCACAATTGCAAATGCGCCTAAATAAAATAAATAGTTTTCATGCTAATTTTGCGCAAAAGGTAACCAGTGTTGATGGTGATTTAATACAGCAAGGTGAAGGTCAACTCTGGATCAAGCGGCCAAATTTATTTAACTGGCATATGGTATCACCGGATGAAAGTTGGTTAGTTTCTGATGGCACCAATCTTTGGTTCTACAATCCTTTTGTTGAGCAGGTTACGGTAACTTTATTGAGTGAGGCAACGACCGATACGCCGTTTATGTTGATCACCCGTAACGATCCGCAGGACTGGAAACGTTATCACATCAGCCAAAATGGTGATGATTTCCTGTTAACTGCGACAAAAAATAAGGGAAATCTGAAACATTTTTCCATTACTGTCCAGCCTGATGGTACTATTCAACAGTTTACTGCGGTAGAGCAAGATGGCCAGATGAGTTCATATCAACTCAAGGGTCAGCAAAATAGTCATGTTGATGACGATAAATTTAAATTTGTGCCGCCACAAGGTGTAACCCTTGATGATCAGAGATCAAGGAGGTGAGGTGAGTAATTTGCCACTTGATTTTTCATCGAATGAATTTCAACCATTGGCCGCAAAAATGCGGCCAATCAACTTAGAGCAATATATTGGTCAGCAACATTTATTAGCTAAAGAAAAACCTCTGGCACGTGCTATTCGTGCCGGTCAACTGCATTCCATGATTTTGTGGGGGCCACCTGGTACCGGTAAAACGACCCTGGCTGAAATTATTGGTCACTATGCGGACGCAGCGATTGAAAAGATTTCAGCAGTAACATCAGGTATCAAAGAGATCCGTCAGTCGATTGAAATCGCTCGTCAAAATCGCCAATTAGGGCGCAGAACGATTTTATTTGTTGATGAAGTTCATCGTTTCAATAAGAGTCAACAAGATGCCTTTTTACCTCATATAGAAGATGGTACGGTAACTTTTATTGGTGCCACGACAGAGAACCCTTCTTTTGAACTCAACTCAGCCTTACTTTCACGTGCTCGTGTTTATCTGTTGAAATCATTGGCGAATGAAGAAATTGCCATGGTTTTACAGCAGGCCATGGCGGATAGTCAACGTGGTTATGGTGGCCAGAAAATTATTTTACCCGATGATACCCGTGACATGATCGCTCAGTTAGTCAATGGTGATGCCAGACGAGCATTAAATTTACTGGAAATGATGGTCGATATGGCTGAAATCGATGATAAAGATCAGCGAATATTAGCCGTAAATTTACTCAAGGAAGTAAGTGGTGAAAGAAGTGCGCGTTTTGATAACAAAGGTGATCGTTATTATGATCTAATTTCAGCCTTACATAAATCGGTCCGTGGCTCTGCCCCAGATGCGGCGCTGTATTGGTATGCCCGAATTATCACTGCTGGTGGCGATCCGTTATATGTTGCTCGTCGCTTGCTGGCCATTGCCTCTGAAGATATCGGTAATGCCGACCCAAGGGCGATGCAAGTTGCGATAGCAGCGTGGGATTGTTTTACGCGTGTTGGGCCAGCAGAAGGCGAGCGTGCCATTGCCCAAGCAATTGTCTATTTAGCTTGTGCCGCTAAAAGTAATGCGGTCTATAATGCTTTCCAGGCCGCCATAAATGACGCCCAACAGAAGCCAGATTACGATGTCCCTAGCCATTTACGCAATGCACCGACTAAGTTAATGAAAGAGATGGGCTTAGGGCAAGAATATCGCTATGCTCACGATGAACCTAATGCTTATGCGGCTGGTGAAAATTACTTTCCAGCACAGATGCAAGGAACACGTTATTATTCTCCATCAAATCGTGGGTTAGAAGGCAAAATTGGCGAAAAATTATCCTGGCTGGCAGAATTGGATCAAAATAGCTCAATAAAACGCTATCGTTAAAAATCTCAATGGAGTAAGGTAGCCAAATCAGACTAAGAAACTATTAACCATCAGAGAATACTGACAGGTTGTTTTTATTTTTAAACAATAATAATTTTACAGGTTAAGCATGCTCGATCCAAATTTACTGCGTAATGAGCTAGACGTAGTTGCTGAAAAACTGGCTCGTAGGGGATTTATTCTTGATGTAGATAAGTTGCGTAAACTAGAGCAAGAACGCAAAGATTTACAAATTAAAACGGAAACCTTGCAGGCAGAACGAAACTCCCGCTCGAAAACTATCGGTGCAGCAAAAGCACGTGGTGAAGATGTTGACGATTTACGTAAGGAAGTTAACCAGTTGGCTGAAGAGCTGGATAACACTAAAAATAAGCTAACGCAAATCCAAGATCAGATCCGCAATATTGCCTTAACGTTACCCAATTTACCCGATGAAAGTGTACCAGACGGTAAAGATGAAACCGATAATGTTGAAATAAGCCGTTGGGGTGAACCGCGCCAGTATGATTTTGCCATCAAAGATCATGTGGCATTAGGTGAATTAACTGATGGACTGGATTTCCCCGCTGCGGTAAAAATTACCGGTTCCCGTTTTGTGGTCATGAAAGGCCAGATTGCACGTTTACATCGGGCGTTGGCACAATTCATGTTGGATTTACATACCGAACAACATGGTTATACAGAAACTTATGTTCCCTATCTAGTTAATCATGCCACCCTTTATGGTACTGGTCAGTTACCTAAATTTAGCGAAGATCTTTTTCATACTAAACCGCTGGCAGAGCAAGCATCAAATCAACAATATGCGTTGATCCCAACTGCTGAAGTGCCAGTAACTAATTTAGTCCGCGATGAGATTATAGCGGCGGAAAGGTTGCCGATCCGCCTGACAGCGCATACTCCCTGTTTTCGTTCTGAAGCGGGCTCTTATGGCCGCGATACCCGTGGTCTGATCCGGATGCACCAATTTGATAAAGTTGAGTTAGTACAGATAGTAGAGCCAGACAAATCGATGGCGGCACTGGAAGAATTAACCGACCATGCAGAAAAAGTATTGCAACTACTAAAATTACCATATCGTAAAATTATTTTGTGCACGGGCGATATGGGATTTGCCGCTTGTAAAACCTATGATTTGGAAGTATGGCTGCCGGCACAAAATACTTATCGCGAAATCTCTTCTTGCTCAAATACCTGGGATTTTCAGGCGCGTCGTATGCAAGCACGTTTCCGTCATAAAGAGGATAAAAAACCGCAGTTGCTGCATACCTTAAATGGCTCAGGTTTGGCGGTTGGTCGTACTTTGGTTGCCGTTATGGAAAATTATCAGCAAGCTGATGGACGAATCGAAGTGCCTGAAGTTTTGCGACCATATATGAAGGATTTAGCCTATATTGGTTAATGCAATGGTAAGATATTTTTGCAATAGCACAGACCATGAGGCACTGTTGCAACAGTGCCCTAAAACGTCACATAATCGATGGCTGGAAATAGGTAAACCTGACTCCTTAACGGATAACTCTAAAACGTCACATAATCGATGGCTGGAGCAAACGGATTAATTTAGGCAATAGATAATCCGTCCAAGGCGAAAAATAAATTGTTTAAAGCGGCTCAAGGTTGCATGCTAAATAATACTTAGCACTTCCCTTGATTGTATTAATTATAGTGATAACGACATGAAGCTATCTCTAAGCTCTTATCTGTTAACCGGTAAATTAAACGGTGTTCCTCAGTTATTCTGCGCGACCAAAAACCGGTTAAATTATGTTTTAAAGGCTCGGGCTTACCGATACCAGAAAAAAGTTCTCTTTTAATATCTTTAATTAATTCATTAATACGTTTAATTACCTTTTTATCTATCTGCTGCCAATAAAGGTAATCGTTCCAAGATTGTTCGGTAAAAATTAATTTCATTCCTGAATATCTCTTTCAATTCCTTTACCGGCATTGAGTTCATCAATTGAATCCAATAGATGACGAGCATTAGCTGGCGAGCGCAGCAGGTAGGCCGTCTCTTCTAAAGATTGGTATTCATCATGTGATAACAAAACGCAAGGGATCCCTTTTTGTCTAGTGATTAAAATTGGGATCCGATCATCTATCGCTTCATTCATGATAGAGGTTAAGTTTTGTCTTGCATCGGTATAATTGACTGTTTTCATTATGACTCCTTGATTGCTACGTCAGAACTAATCATTGAACAATAATAAACCAATAGTCAACATGAGTACAGATATATGTACTTATGTTGCAATGCCAATTTTTCAAAAGCATAGGCTGCAAATTGCAACTCATAATTCATTGATATTTTTAACAAACTTTTCAATAGTGCCACAATTTATTGCTTTTATGACTCAAGTAAATGTCCCAGGCCATCGGCACCCGGGCTTTAAAAGCTGTTCAATTTGGACGCAAGCGCAGTATTGATTGGGGAAAAATTCGTCAACTGTGTTCTTAGGGAATGGGAGTAACGGCGATTGCCCGCCAATTAAAAGTGCATGGATCACGGATTATAAGATGATGATTAATTAACCTGTAAGATTGAAGTAGCCTGTAATCTGTAATATAAATTTTGGTAATATTTTTATATTTAAAATAATAAATTTTATCATGGTCTGGACTAAGCCGGAAATTTCACCAGTTCCGGCTTAGACTGCCAATTAAGTATTACTGTTACTGGAGTTTTATGATTTTCAGTAACAGCAATGCAGATTATCGTTATTCTGGTTTAAAACCTGGTTTACCGTTTTTAGCGCGCCAATCTTTTATTTCTTTTATGATATTATTTACGCTTCCATCATTATTATTTTCTAGGTAATAAATTAAATCTGATCCACTTGGATGTTCTGAAACGCTAATGAAATTTTCCAAGTAATCATCTTGGGTTTTTTCATCTCCTTCACAATTAATTATCGCTTCTACAACTTTTTTGAATTCAGCTTCGGTGTAATCACTAATATTGTTTTTTAGTTTCACTATTATGTTCCTCTATGAATTTCGATATGTTTCTTTGGAGTGGTTACACTAAGATTATCTATATCGTATATTTTACCACCATTACTAATGCATATATTATGATGAAGTTCAAATGAGCGTCGGCCTCCAATAGTATTTTTATTTTTAGCTCGAGGAGCTAAACCTTGACTCATTCTGGTTTTATTGGCTGGAATAAATTGTTTACTAATTTCAGGATCTTTAGCCACTTCTTGCCAAAAAGCCTGACGGAATTGATCGAAACTGGCAAATTTTTTCCCTCTTAACTTATCAGCAATCTGACGGGGTATTGGAGCACCAAGTTCTACTCCTGCTTTATTTAACCAATTACCCGTTACCTCCTACCCATTTCCTGCTATAAATATCTCCAAGATCTAACACTACTTACTTTACTCTGCTTTGTGAAATGCCACTTCAGCCTCAATTGTATATAAATTATTTAAATGAAATTAAATTTCTCCAATGTTTCCTTAACCTCTCTCTTTAATCCATCGGAATCTAACTCACTTTCTCTTCTATCAGGATCGGGATCATAACAATCAGCTAAAATAAAAACACTAGAGCAACATTCCGATAATTTATCTGGGTCTTTTTTTGAAATGCCAGAATCTCTTTCTTTTTTCCATTGTTCCATATATTTATCAACAAAATCATCTTCGCTAATTTTAGATTCAATAAAATGTATAGCTAAAGAGATTAGTTTCATACTCATTGCAAAACCCCTTTTTCAATATAATTATTAAATTGTGGCTCACCAACTGAAAGTTTCCATCCAGACACAAATAACCCATCTTTGTCAAGGATTACAACATTATGAGTTCTTTGATTAAAATACTTTTGAATTTTTCTCTCTTGGATAAGTGCCTTTTTCTATTGTATCTTTGTCATTTAAATGGGCTGCAATTGCGTCACGATATTTAGTTAAGGTTTCGCTATTCTTTTGGGTATCATTAATACCAAAATCACTTGCATGCTTAAATTTTTTATCTAATTGTTTTCGTGTAAATGGGAAGACATCTAATGGAGAATTAAACATCACATAAAGGGGTTGATAACCGTTTTCAAGGGGAGGCACGTTTACCGGTGTTTCGATATCAGGCGGAATGAGGTTGGGGTAGACCCGGACAATAGGTGTTATAATCGGTTCGTTATTGCCAGTATTAAGGATAATAATTTGCTGTTGTTCAGGGTGCAGTAAATGCCCTAGGCCATCGGCACCCGGTGCTTTTAGCGGACTGATTAAAACTGTTCTGCCTTGTTTACCGTCTTTATCTGGTAGGGTAATGCCATAAAGTCCAGTTACCGGGTCGATTACACTTTCAACTACCCAGACCGGTTCTGCTTTACCACTAGGGGTTAATTCTGTTTCCCAGTGTCCAGGTTTATAAGTCTCCATTTTGCCGGTAAAAGTATTCCATTCATATAACTGGCCGCCTTTCGCATCCATCCAACGCGGTTTTTGGTTTATGCCATCTGCTGCCGGCGTTTTTGCCTGACTTACCTGTAAACCTAAATAATCTGCCAGTAATTTAGTTGCAGGTGCCGGATAATAATGATTATTGACGTTTTTAAGGTTTTGCTCAGAGACAAAAAGACGTTTGATTTCCGCTTCAACTTTACCTGCTGCGGCTTTTTTATTTTCTTCCGCCGTTTTGCGGCTCGCCATTAGAGGCTGCAATTTTTTCTGCTGTTGGGCTATTTTTTTATCTGCGTCAAGTAAACGATGACCTAATGTTTCATAAAGCGCCGCGACTAATATAGGTGCCAAACCCGGGATTGTTTTTTGCTGAGATTCTTTTTTTAGTGCTTCAAGGATATAGGCTTTTATTCCTTGTTGTTGTAAAACCTTAATCAATGACATATCCCTGACAGCAATTTCTCTATCTGTCATTTTTCGTTGTTCAACCGTTTGCTGATATATCAATGGATATTTTGCTGGGTTAGAGAGAGCTAACCCTTCTGGCGTTGTCTATAAGCTATTTAAAACTAATAATTCAGCTTGATATTGCTTATCAATCGCCGCAAAGGATTTGTTGGCGCTATCTAATTGTTGTGCTGCTTGGTCAACCATGCTCTGAGTTTTTGAGCCATAGGTTATATAAACCGGCTCCATTTTTGCCGCTTCAGGATAAACCAAAATAACATCCTGGAATTCAGTTGTTACGGATAGCGGGATTGGCGCATACTGCGACGAGGTTGGGTTATTACGGACGGTGACTGGCACAGAAGGCAGCTTGGGTATTAAGGGGGGCTGCCCTGTTAGCAACAACTCTTTTGCGGGGGCCGTGACAACATTAATAGTAGAGGTTTGATGACTATTTTTAGGTAGTGAGTGGATATATAATCCGGTTTTAGCATCCTGTACGGCATTAATGACTTTAACCGGTCTGATTTCATCAGTCTTAACCACCATGACGTTAATTTTATCATCTGTTACCACAAGTTTGCCTCTTATTGGCATGGCAATTTGACCTGATGTATTCGCCGCTTGTTGCAACGCTTGCTTGTTGGTTAGTCCCATGGTTTTTGCAGGCACTGACAATGAAAGAAATTGCTCAAGGGTTCGACCTTGAGCTAAATCACTACCTTCGCCGGCTTTGGGTGAATAAAAAATTGAGGCAATGACAAAACCTTTAGAAATGGCCTTTAAGGCAACCTCAGCAGCCATGCTTGTTAATGCATTCACAGCCTGGTTGTCAACGATCACCGAAAACTGATCCACTTTTTAGCTAAATCCGATCAATCAAAATTGATCCACTGTTTTACTCAGTTATTGCTCCTGAGCGCCGCTTATCTTTCAATCGGTAGCTTTCACCGCTTAATTGCAGTACATGCGAATGATGAAGTAAACGATCAAGCATAGCGGCAGTTAATGTTGCGTCATCAGCAAAAGCACTTGGCCATTGCCCAAATGATAGGTTACTCGTCAATATGACACTGCCATGCTCATAACGCTTGGCAATCACATTGAAAAACAGGTTTGCTTCTTCTCGCCCAAACGGCAGGTATCCAATCTCATCGATAATCAACAATTTTGGTGCCGTCACCGAACGTGATAGATATTGTTTGAGCTTATTTTGTCGTTTGGCAGTTGAGAGTTGCAACATCAGTTCAGCTGCCGTGGTAAAACGGGTTTTCTTCTTGGCCTGTACTGCTTTTAATCCTAACCCAATAGCTAAATGGGTTTTGCCTACACCGCTTGGGCCAAGCAACACGATATTTTCATTACGTTCAATAAAAGTTAATGCGCTTAATTCCTGTATGTGTTGTTTGGGGATCCCCGTTGCAAACTTAAAATCGAACGTATTAAGTTCTTTATGTGCTGGGAATCCTGCCATCCGACTCAAAAGATTACGAGTTCGTTCATCTCGTTGTTGTTGCTCACATTTTAATAGGGACAGTAAAACTCTCCGTAGCTTTTGTCTTGGGCAATGCATTGTTCGGCAAGTGATGACCAATGAGTCGGAATAGAATTTAATTTCAATGACTCACACAGGTGTTCAATTTGTTCATGCAATAACATGTTCACCTCCCAGCAATGCTTCGTATACGCTGATTGAGTGCTGCAAACTGACAGATTCAAGGGGCGGTACGATACGGATATTAAGCGTATTAGTCTGCGGGATAGATTGGCAAACCCTTGCTGGTAAGGGTAGAAGATACTTAACCTCCTTAGCTAGTCTGTCTGCTGGCTTCTCTAACGTTGTTCCATGAATCCGCTGATGGGCAACGCGTTGTAACCATGGACCTACTTTTGCATTAGCTATCTCAATATCCAGTTCAAGATTATGAGCACGAAGGTTGGTATTTAATGGCACGATAAAGCTGTTTTTAAATAGTGGTTAAAGCGCTCTACTTTCCCTTTCGTTTTTGCCCTGTAGGGTTTGCAAGCCTTCAATTTAAAGCCGTAATCTTTCGACATTTGAAGCATTTCAACATGTAATTTATGTTCACCTTCTGCATAAGCATCCCGTTCGATGATGAGGGATTTTGCGTTATCACACAATACTTCCTGTGGTACACCACCAAAGTAGTCGAAAGCTTCTCGTAAACCTTGTTGCCACGATTCTGCTCGTTCATTATCAAAGAACTTTACATAACTCGCACGCGAATAGCCTAGCGTTGCAACAAACGCTTTCAGAGATTTTTTACCTCGCCGTATGCTGGTGAAGTCTATTTGCATTTGTTGACCTGGCTGTGTTTCAAAACGGACGACAGCTTCAGGAATAATGTTTGGTTTAAATTGACAAACAAATCGGCGTAATTGAGCAATACCACCTTGATAGCCGCTTTCAACTATCTCATCAAATAAGACTGTTGCAGGGATCCAATCAGGTTTAGCCAGTTCAATTCGCTGAAGCAAGTAAGTTTTAAACGGTGCTAATTTAGTCGGTGGTTGACTTCTTTTAGCGTAAGTTGGCATTGTCTGTTGTTGTAAATGATGTTTTACGGTGTTACGCGAAATGCCCAATTCACTGGCAATTTTTCGAAGGCTTTGTCCTTGAGCAAAGCGAACATGAATATCCACAAATATCTCCTTGGTTAACATAAATTACCCGTACAAAAATGTGCGAATAATACCAAGTGGATCAGTTTTAGATGATCGTTAGTGGATCAGTTTTGCATGATCGGTGACACCTGGTTAAGTTGAGTAATTAAGGAAACTCCGGTGCTGTTGTTAAATACCAGGCTCCCGACACCAGATGAAGAGAACACTGGCGCCATTTGTCCCGCTGGCGTTACTGCACCGCCAATAATAGCGAGTGAGTTAGCTTTTTTTAGCAGGCTGCGAGCATGCTGCTCATTGATTAATATCTTAACTAAATCATCATTTATGGCGGCTGATGTTGATCTTTCAGCCTGTTTTTTGCTAGCAAGAATTGCCTGCTGGAGCGAATCAGATGCATAACTACTTTCTCTGCTAGAAAGCCATTCAGGTTGTTTATTCGCTATTACCGTTATTATATTGGGGTCATTGCTGTCACGTTTGTTTCTTATCTTTGGCTTGTCTTGTTGTTTCAACAGCGCTCTGGCTCTATCCCTATCTTTATTTATTAAATAATCAAGGCTACTACGGTTATCTATTTTTTCATCGTCAGGGGGTTTATTATTGTCAGTTTTTTCATCAGCAACGGTTTTGTCATCACTTTTTTTATCTTTTGCAACATAATAATGATGGTTAAAATTATTATTCGATATCTTCATTTATTTATCTCAATAGTTCATCTAACTTATTAATTTATATAAATAAAAAAGATACTTTATAACTCAATTTTATAAAATCAAACGACTTTATGTCACCGATGGCGATGAAAAAAAAGAAGATGAACGGCTTGGCTGATGTTAACGATATGTTGGAAAAACTCTTAAAAAATTTACGGTTAAATAGGGTAAAATTTTTTGTTAAATTCTCATGTGATAACCACTATCACAAAAACTTATTTTAAAAATTTGCCAAATCAAAATATTCTTAATAATAATTGGCTAAGTTTTTAACAGGTAAATTAACAGCATTAAACGCTGGTGTATAAGTCGAAGTTCTATCTTGTAATATATTTATTATTTTTTTTTAATTTTGTTAATTTAATTTGAATTACCTATCAAAAAAATTGATCGGATTCTGATTATTTTCCTCTAGAGTGCTAGCAATTCATTAATTTATTATGTTGAAAAACAGACAAAGCATCTTTTTTCATAAATGAATAAACAGATGTTAGTAAAAATGGTTAAGTTCTAATTAAGTCTATTGTTAAGTTGATCGTTAATTTGCTCTTTATCTGTGATGATAGCGAAAATAACTTTCCGTTAGTTGGGTAGAATGAGTTATTTGTTTAATAATGCTTTTGTAAATAAAAAAATATCCATTGAATATGTTTAATAAATGCGTTTTCCTGATTACTGAGTAAAAATAAGACTCAACAACGAAAGGAGGCAGTATGCAAACATCATTATTTAACAATACCCCCACTATAACAGTGCAAGATAATCGCGGTCAGACGGTCAGACAAATTCAATATCTCCGCCATCCGGATACGCCCGATAAGCGTGATGAATTTATTACCCGCTATCAATATAATGCATTGGGTTTTTTAGCGCACAGTATTGATCCACGGTTATATCAACAACAGCAAACCGATGATACTATTCAAGACAATTTTAGCTATCTAACCTCACTCAGTGGTGAAGTATTGTCGGTTGAGAGTGTGGATGCGGGAATGACAGTAACGATGAAGGATGTTGCTCAGCGTCCTTATTTCGCTGTCAATGCAACGGCGCACACCTGTTACTGGCAGTATGAAGATAAGGCTTCACTTGGGCGGTTGTTGGCGATTTCGGAACAGCCGGCAGGCGAAGCAGCGCAGATCACCGAACGTTTTGTCTGGGCGGGTAATAGCCAAACGGAGAAAGATTGGAATTTAGTCGGGGCCTGTGTTCGTCACTATGATACTGCCGGGCTTGAGCAAACGCATAGTCTCGCGCTAACCGGTACCATGTTATCGACTTCGCGTCGCTTATTACAAGATGAACTGGATGCTAACTGGCAGGGAGAAGATGAGTCCGCCTGGGATACACTGTTATCGCCGGCTGTTTATACTAATCACTATAGCGTTGATGCCAGCGGTGCGATATTGACCAGTACCGATGCGATGGGCAATATGCAGCGGCAGGCCTATGATGTTGCCGGTATGTTGATGGCCAGCTGGTTGACGCTAAAAGCCGGCAGTGAACAGGTGATTGTCAAGTCATTAACCTACGCCGCCAATGGGCAGAAATTACGCGAAGAGCATGGCAATGGAATAGTGACTTCATATATTTATGAACCCCAGACGCAGCGGTTAATCAATATAAAAACCGAACGTCCAGCTAGCCACCCGGCAGGGGCAAAAATATTACAAGATTTGCGTTATGAGTATGATCCGGTCGGCAATGTGCTACGCATTAGCAATGATGCTGAGGCAACGCGCTTCTGGCGTAATCAAAAAATTGTACCTGAAAATCACTATTACTATGATAGTCTCTACCGTCTGGTTCAAGCCACCGGGCGAGAAATGGCCAATATTGGTCAGCAAACACAGCAATTACCGCCAGCATCCCCTCTCGATAGCAATACCTATACCAATTATACTCGAAATTACACTTACGATTTTGGCGGTAATTTATCGCAAATACGCCATAGTGCGCCAGCAAGTAACAATAATTACACCGTTAATATTACCGTATCCAATCGCAGCAATCGGGCGGTGTTAAGTACATTAACTGAAGATCCCACCCAGGTAGACAGTCTGTTTACCGCAGGTGGGCAGCAACAGCAATTATTATCTGGGCAAGGGCTGACCTGGACGCCACGGGGGGAATTGTTAACAGTCACATTAGCAGGCCACAGTGATCAACCGGCGGACATTGAATGGTACCGTTACGATAGCAATAGTCAACGAGTAGTAAAAACCACCGATAGACAAAATGGCAATAGTAGCCAAACTCAGCAAGTAATTTATCTGGCCGGTGCTGAGCTGCGTACCAGCAGTAATGATAATACAGTGAAAGAATTGCTGGAGATCACGCTGATTGGTGAGGCCGGACGGGCTCAGGTACGGGCGCTGCATTGGGAAATGGGCAGGCCGGCGCAGATCATTAATGATCAGTTACGCTATAGTTATGATGACCAGCTAGGTAGTAGTCGGTTAGAGGTCGATGCGAATGGCCTGCTGATTAGTCAGGAAGAGTATTATCCCTATGGTGGCACCTCGGTATTGCTGGCTATCAGTCAATTAGAAGTCAATTATAAAACCATTCGTTATTCAGGCAAAGAACTGGATGCTAGTGGTCTCTACTATTACGGTTATCGCTATTACCAACCATGGGTGGGACGTTGGCTAAGTGCTGATCCAGCTGGAACCGTTGATGGATTGAACCTCTATCGCATGTGTAGAAATAACCCAGTTACCTTAGTGGATGAAAAAGGAATGGCGCCGTCAGCGTTGCAGAAAAATGTCGATAAAACGGTTAAGCACACGATAAAAACTATTGATAAGGCGCTAAATGTACTACAGAGTAATAATAATGCGGTTAATCAAGTAATGAGTACTTTTTTTGGTCATGCTTCTGACGAACTTAAAGAAACTTGGCGTCAGGATTTAACCGCAATTCAGAACCTGATGAAATCATTTGATGTTAATAAAAATATAATTGAACACGTTGGTCCTGAAAGTGATACAGATGTAATAGCACAAACAGCATATTTTTTTCCTGAGAAGAAAAAATTAAATTACAATAAAGCTATGTCTGCTGGCGAAAATCAAATTTCTAAGGCAAAAATTTTTAAAGAAGCATCTGATTTTTTTAAGAATGAGAAATATTAAGAGGTTTTTGAGAAAACATGGTTTAAATATCAAAATCGCGGAGCGGAGGATGTAGTAGAGATAACTTTGATTCACGAATTTTCCCATATAGTATTAGGTACTCTTGATATTGCTTATTCAAGTACAGGTGGCAGTGCTCATCAAAATATACATGCGCTTCAGATTTTAGCAACTGATAAAACTTTCAATAATACAAGTGCATTAGTTTATAGTTTTGACAAATTTATTAGCAGCAAGAGTAGTTTGAAGCATTTAAAATTTGAGGATTATTACGAGCTGCCATATAACAATGCAGATTCCTTTGCATATGCTACTCAATTATTAGCCTATTCAGCGTCTAAAAAAAGTAGCCGCCAAGAGCAATTTAAGTCCATGGTCAGTAACCGTTATTAAAAAATAAAATCTCAGGCCGCTTGGATAGTAATGGAGGAAAAACAGCAAACCAAAGCCGGTTGCTGAGTTTAATAAACTTAACCGAATTGATTAATAAGTAGCGTATTATATTTTAAATAGTGGATTTTTCTGTCAGTAACATCGGCAGAAAAGCCCACTTAATTCAAATCGATAAATTAACTAAAAGCCAGATAAACCATAGCAAAATTTAATAAACCACTTTATGGCCATAACCTTGCAGAATATGTTTTACCCGCTCCATGGTTTCGGTGGTTGGTGGTCTGATATCGGCTAGCTGGTACTCTTCACCCATCGCTAGCCATTTATGCTTGCCTAACTCATGGTAGGGTAGCAACTCTATCTTTTCAATATTGTGCATATCACGGGTAAATTGGCCTAATAGATGGGCGGATTGGTCATCATCTGACCAGCTGGGTACTACCACATAACGGATCCAGGTTTTCTGCCCACGTTTAGCCAGATAACGGGCAAATTCAAGCGTTCGGTGATTAGAAACACCAACCAGATTTTTATGAATACTGTCGTCTAGTTGTTTTAAATCTAGCATCACTAAATCGGTGACATCTAATAATTCATCAATCACCTTATCATAACGGCGGACAAAACCATTAGTATCAAGACAAGTATGAATGCCTTGTTGCTGACAGGCACGAAACCAATCACGGACAAATTCAGCCTGCAAAATGGCTTCACCGCCGGAAGCTGTCACGCCACCGCCCGAAGCATTCATAAAATGGCGATAACTAACCACTTCTTTCATCAATTCTTCGACGGTAATTTCCTTACCACCATGGGTATCCCAGGTGTCGCGGTTATGGCAGTACAGACAACGCATCAGGCATCCCTGAAAAAAAACGATAAAGCGAATCCCCGGCCCATCTACCGTACCACAAGATTCAAAAGAGTGAATTCGCCCAACTAGCGACATAACATCTCCAAAATTAATGGCAGTTAAAAAGCCCCATCTTAAGCGGGGCTTTTATCTACTGCTATTTTAGTTCAACGGCAAATTGTTACATAGTTGCCGTAAATGTACGGGTAATAACATCTTGCTGTTGTTCTTTGGTCAAAGAATTAAAACGCACCGCATAACCGGAAACACGAATCGTCAGTTGAGGATATTTTTCTGGATTTTCCATCGCATCTAAGAGCATTTCACGATTCATAACATTAACGTTTAGATGTTGACCACCTTCAATATTGGCCTCATGGTGGAAATAACCATCCATCAATCCTGCCAGATTGGTTTTACGTACCTCATCATCTTTACCCAATGCATTAGGCACAATTGAGAAAGTATAAGAGATACCATCTTTGGCGTAAGCGAACGGCAATTTGGCAACCGAAGTCAGCGAGGCTACTGCTCCTTTCTGATCACGGCCATGCATTGGGTTAGCGCCTGGGCCAAAAGGTGCACCAGCGCGACGACCATCAGGAGTATTACCGGTTTTTTTGCCGTAGACCACATTGGAGGTAATGGTCAGAATTGATTGAGTTGGCACCGCATTGCGGTAAGTGCGCAATTGCTGGATCTTTTTCATGAAGCGCTCAACTAAATCGCAAGCAATATCGTCGACACGGTTATCATTATTACCAAATTGTGGATATTCACCTTTAATTTTGAAATCAATGGCAATACCATCTTCATCACGAACCGGCGAAACTTTGGCATATTTAATTGCTGATAGTGAGTCAGCAGCAACGGAAAGTCCCGCAATACCACACGCCATGGTACGATAAACATCACGATCATGCAGCGCCATCAAGGCGGCTTCATAGCTATATTTATCATGCATATAGTGAATGATATTCAAAGCGGTAACATATTGGGTAGCCAACCAATCCATGAAGTGATCCATTCTGTCCATCACGACATCAAAATTGAGCACATCATCGCTAATCGCTGGCATTTTAGGGCCAACTTGTAGCTTAGATTTTTCATCGATACCGCCGTTGATGGTATATAGCAACGTTTTGGCTAAGTTTGCACGCGCGCCAAAAAACTGCATCTGTTTACCGACGATCATCGGGCTGACACAGCAGGCAATAGCATAGTCATCATTATCAAAATCGGACCGCATCAAATCATCGTTTTCATTCTGAATCGAAGAAGTATCAATAGAAACTTTGGCGGCAAATTTTTTGAAATTCAGTGGCAGCTTCTCTGACCAAAGAATTGTCATATTGGGCTCAGGCGAAGGGCCCATAGTATATAGCGTATTGAGGAAACGATAAGTATTTTTCGTCACTAGGGTTCGTCCATCGACGCCCATACCGGCGAGTGACTCGGTTGCCCAAATAGGATCACCTGAGAATAACTCGTCATATTCAGGAGTACGCAGGAAACGCACCATACGCAGTTTCATGACTAAATGGTCGATCAGTTCTTGTGCTTGTTGCTCGGTTAAGTGACCGGCTTTTAGATCGCGTTCGATATAAATATCAAGGAAAGTAGAAACACGGCCAAAAGACATAGCGGCGCCATTTTGCGATTTAACCGCGGCTAAATAGGCAAAATAGGTCCATTGAACCGCTTCTTTCGCATTGGTTGCCGGACCTGAAATATCATAGCCATATTTTGCTGCCATCTCTTTCATTTGACCTAACGCGCGGTGTTGTTCGGCAATTTCTTCGCGTAATTGAATGGTCATTTCCAGCTCTTCACCTTGCTCTAGCTTACTTTGCAAAGAATTGAACTGTGCTAGCTTGTCATCACGCAAGAAATCAATACCGTAAAGCGCTACTCGACGATAATCACCAATTATCCGGCCCCGACCGTAGGCATCTGGCAGTCCGGTCAAAATACCTGATTTGCGGCATTTCATAATGTCTGGGGTATAAACATCGAATACCCCTTGATTGTGGGTCTTACGGTATTCGGTAAAGATTTTTTTCAGAGCCGGATCCAGTTCACGATTGTAGGCTTTACATGAGCCTTCAACCATTTTAATGCCGCCAAAGGGGATCAGCGCGCGCTTAAGTGGCGCGTCAGTTTGTAGACCGACAATCTGCTCTAACTCTTTTTCAATATAACCGGCATCATGGGAAGTAATGGTAGCGGCAACATCAGTATCAAAGTCTACAGGCGCATGGGTACGATTTTCGATCTTGATCCCTTGCATCACTTTTTCCCACAAGCTATCAGTCGCTTTGGTTGCACCTGCTAAAAATGATTCATCACCTTCATAAGGTGTATAGTTGGTTTGAATGAAATCACGTACATCAACGTCTTTTTGCCAGTTCCCCTGAGTAAATCCTTGCCATGCAGCAGAGAATTTTTCATTTAACTTGGACATCATATTTTTACCTTTATTTTTTAAATAATAAAATGCTGACAATCTGTACGCAATGGATCAATGTTGACAGCCATCGCGTAAATATATTAACCAATATGTCATACCGACTAACAAAGCGCCGCCGATGATATTACCAATAGTGACAGGTATAAGATTATCTGTAATAAAATTGGCCACAATTAAATGAGAAAACTGGTTTTCATTTACTCCGGTCATCAGCCAGAAGTCCGGTGATGCAAAATTTTTGATCACGATGCCTAACGGGATCATAAACATGTTGGCAATGCTATGTTCAAAACCACTGGCAACAAACATGCCTATTGGTAAAATTAATACAAAAATTTTATCTAGCAAGCTACGGCCTGAATAACTCATCCAGACACCCAAGCAAACCATTAAATTGGCTAAAATACCTAAGCAAATGGCTTCGAGAAAAGTGTGATCAAGTTTATGGGTCGCCGTTTGTAAAACATTAAGCCCCCATTGGCCATTGGCCACCATATATTGTCCGGCAAACCAGATTAATGCAACGAAGAACAGGGCACCAATAAGGTTGCCAATATAAACATTAAACCAATTAATAAACATCTGTTTCCAGGAGACTTTACCGGTTGCTTTGGCCACAATGGTTAATACTGTAGAAGTGAAAAGATCAGCCCCACAGACAATCACCAGCATAAGTCCTAATGAAAAACACAGGTCACCTGCAAGTTTAGCCAGTCCGAAAGGAACGGTTGCAATGCCTGTGGTGACAGTAATATAAAAAACAAAAGCAATTGAAATAAAGATACCCGCCGTAATAGCAGATAAATAAGTAATTCGAGGATGCTTGTTAACTTTATATGCCCCGGTATTATCCGCAAGTTGCGCCATTGCAGCTGGTGATAATAAATTGGACAAGTTGTTAGCTTTCATAACCAACATGCTCTTATGAAGTTAAGGAATTATAGCGCCAACAATATTAACAAAGGGGACATCAAATAAATTTGATATAGATCATTATTATTTGGTTAACAAATAGCTATAAAACTAACAAATTATAATAACCATTTGATTTATATTGGAAAATTTTTTTTAATTTTTATAAAAAAATTTTATAAAAATAATTAAGCAATAAATAATCAGGTTAAATTATCGTTGAAATAGGGTTTTTGTCTAATAAAGATTAACCTGATATTTATTTTTTAGTAGTGATCCATTAACTAAAATGAGCTTGTTTAGCGGTTTGCAGTTTATGATAAACATTGAGTAACGCTTGATGAGTCGGTAGCGTTTTTAACTCAGAATCAATTGACCATAGGCCATAAAAACAATTTTCGCCAGCAATGGCACTTGATGCGGCAGTAACCGCTTGTTGGCCATACATTTTATTGAAAGCTTCATAGTATTGATCAGGCTGACGCTCAGCTTGTTGCGTTAATTGCAGTAATGTTTGTAGACAACGATAATAATTGGCTCGTTCAGCAGTAAATAGCGAAGAATTAAACTCTAGCGTCCATTCAACCCACAGCAGTGCTTGGGCAAAATCACCACCGGCTAGCGCTAGCATCGATTTTAATTCACCGATCCGCAGGTGACTCCAACCATTGCCGCTACCGACCGCAATGCCTAATAATTCACGGATGCGAGTAAAATCATCAAAACCTTCATCATCAAGCCGCGCTAACAATCGCAGATAGTCCTCTTTTGGCCATTGACTATCGGCTAGCGACATAATGGTATCGCGTAAATCTATCGCCATGGCGTTATTGGCTATATGCAGATCGTCAACGGAATAAATATCTGAGATCCCCGGCACAATTATACGGCAGACATAGACACCTAGATGTTGATAATCGGCAATATAAACTTCCGCCTTCATCTGATTGAAAATCGCCATCAACGTAGCAAATTCTTCGCTGGTCGTGCCTTTGAAGTTCCAATCGACAAAAGGATAATCGGCATCCTGCTTAAAGAGATCCCAACTAATTAAACCGCTGGAATCAATAAAATGGGTCTCTAGATTCGTATGCTCTGCAACTTCATCATCATCGAATGTTGGCATATTGAACACATCCAAATCTTTTAAACTGCGGCCTTGCAGTAATTCGGTGACTGTTCGTTCGAGGGCGATACCAAAATCAGGATGGGCACCAAAAGAAGCAAAACAAGTGCCATTATTGGGATTGAAAAGTACCACACAGATAACCGGGTATTTGCCACCGAGAGAAGCATCAAAACAGAAAATAAGAAAACCTTCTTCTGCTAATTTAGCGATTGCCTCAACAACGCCAGGATAGCGCTGCATAACAGGCTCAGGAATAACAGGCAAACTAATTCGCTCAGCAATAATACGATTTTTGATATGACGCTCAAAGATCTCTGACAAGGCCTGAACTCGCGCTTCATGTTGTGTATTACCGGCTGACATGCCATTCGATACATACAGATTACCAATAATATTCATCGGAATGTAAACAATTTGCTGATCAGATTGGCGGATAAAAGGTAATGAACAAATCCCGCGTTGTTTATTACTTGATTGTAAATCAATCAGCATGCTAGCAGACAGACTATTATCAGGATCGTAAAAAGTACGTAATTTTTCGTCCAAAATCCCATCAGGTAAATGATCGTCAGGCGTTAATGCAAACCACTTTTCATTGGGATAGTGGACAAACTTGCCACTAGCAATTTTAGCGCCCAGATAAAAATCAGCGAAAAAGTAGTTGGTGGCTAAACGTTCAAAATATTCGCCCAATGCAGAGGCTAAGGCCGCTTTTTTGCTGGCGCCTTTACCGTTAGTAAAACATAAAGGGCAGTCTTTATCGCGGATATGAACTGACCAAACATTCGGCACTGGGTTTAACCACGAAGCTTCTTCAATATGAAAACCGAGTTTTTTAAGTTGTTGTTGAAAAGTGTTAATAGAATCTTCTAATGCGGCATCTTTGCCAGGAATAAAAGTTTGGCTCATAAATTAGGTTACTTATTTGTGTTTAATAACTAAAAGGCAATAATACGGCATTTTTGTTTACTTCTCTATTCACTAAGCCACAGTAGTAAAATGCAATATTGAAATTAATAGCTGTTTTTGCTGGTAATCACAGAAATATATTTTGTAATTTATATAATTTTACAAAATTTTAAAATGGGATTTTATTATGAAGAAGTTAAATATTTCTTTATTAGCTGGCGCTATGTTGTTAACTAACAGTGCAGTTTCTGCCTTACCAAGCATTACGGTACTGGCGACGGGAGGTACCATTGCTGGTGACGGTGATTCAGCAACGCAATCCCAATATACAGCCGGTAAAGTTAGTATTAATGCATTAATTAATGCGGTACCTGAAATAAAGAAAATTGCCCATCTTAATGGTGAACAAATTGTTAATATGGGTTCACAAGATATGAATGATCAGGTATGGCTGACTTTGGCAAAGAAAATTAATGCTGATTGTGACAAAACAGCAGGTTTTATTATTACCCATGGCACTGATACACTGGAGGAAACCGCTTATTTTTTAGATTTAACCACTCATTGTCATAAACCTATTGTAATGGTTGGAGCGATGAAGCCGGCCACAGCATTAGGGACTGATGGGCCGTTAAATCTCTATAACGCGGTTATTGTTGCCACTGACAAAGAGGCAGGCAAACGAGGAGTTTTATTAGCCATGGACGATAAAGTGATTAGCGGTCGTAATGTGGTTAAAATGAATACCAACTTTGTTGAAGCATTCGAAGCGGTTAATGCGGGCCCGGAAGGTTTTATCTACAATGGCAAGGTGCACTATTTAGGCGCGGCGCAACCAAGAGCAGATAAGGCTATTTTTGATATTAGTCAGTTAGATAAATTACCTAAAGTTGGCATTGTTTATAATTATTCAAATGCATCGGCACTGCCAGCCAAGTCATTTATCTATCATGGCTATCAAGGC
Source organism: Arsenophonus apicola (assembly GCF_020268605.1). NCBI lineage: Bacteria > Pseudomonadati > Pseudomonadota > Gammaproteobacteria > Enterobacterales > Morganellaceae > Arsenophonus > Arsenophonus apicola. Next base: position 2,142,101 of record NZ_CP084222.1, on the reverse strand, counting down.
ATTGTCAGTGCGGGGGTGGGTAACGGTAACATGTATAATAAGATTTTTACTGTTCTGGCTGATGCAGTAAAACAGGGAATAGGAGTGGTTCGCGCGAGTCGTGTGCCGACCGGTTTTATAACGCGTGATGCAGAAGTTGATGATAGTAAATATGGATTTGTCGCGGCTGAACGTTTGAATCCACAGAAGGCGCGGGTTTTACTCCAATTAGCCTTGACCCAAACCGATGATCCAATAAAAATTCAAGCGATGTTTGATAAGTATTAAGTCGTTATCTAAAGATGCTGTTTGCCGGCCAGATTTTTTATTTATGCAATTAAAAATTAAATGATTGCAGCTGTTTTACGGTAATGTTAAAACCTAACCAGAGATTAAATAATAGTAAAAGTTTAATTAGGTCAATAAGGGTGGGTAATGAGTCAGATATATAATTTTAGCGCTGGTCCGGCCATGTTACCGGTAGACGTTTTGCAGCAGGCACAGCAAGAACTTTGTAATTGGAATAGTCTCGGTATTTCGGTGATGGAAATAAGCCATCGTAGTGACGCATTTATGGAGATAGTTAAACAGGCTGAACAAAATCTACGTGAACTTCTCAAAATACCTGATAATTATAAAATCCTTTTTTGTCATGGTGGTGCCAGAGGTCAATTTGCTGCATTACCATTGAATTTATTTCAGGCTGATGAAACCGTTGACTATATTGTTGGTGGCTATTGGGCAAAATCTGCTGCGCAAGAAGCAGCAAAATATTGTACCGTTAATGAGATTGATATTCGGCTTGAAAAATCAGCTTATTTGAGCATGCTACCGATGGAAGAATGGCCATTAACGACCCAGGCCAAATATCTGCATTATTGCCCCAATGAGACGATTGACGGAATTGCAATCCACACACTACCTGATTTTGCCGCCGATAAAATCGTGATTGCTGATTACTCTTCAGCGATCTTATCTCAACCACTTGATGTTAGCCGATTTGGTGTTATTTATGCGGGTGCGCAAAAAAATATTGGTCCAGCCGGTATCACATTGGTTATCATTCGGGAAGATTTATTAGGCCAAGCGAGAAAAACAACGCCTTCTATCCTTGATTACACGATCTTGGCTAAAAATGACTCAATGTACAATACACCACCGACTTTTGCCTGGTATCTATCTGGTATGGTGTTTAAATGGTTAAAACAACAGGGTGGGTTACAAGAAATAGCAAGACGCAATCAAGAAAAAGCTCGCTTAGTGTATGATGTTATAGATAATAGTCAGTTTTATATTAATCGAGTCGATTCAATTAATCGTTCGCTAATGAATGTTCCATTCCAAATGGAAAAACCTCACTTAGATAGTGAATTTATCCAAGCGGCAGAGCAGCAAGGACTGCTTTTTCTGAAAGGACATAAAGCGGCAGGTGGTATGCGTGCTTCAATTTATAATGCGATGCCCTTGGCTGGGGTGCAGAAGCTAGTTGATTTTATGATTGATTTTGAACAGCGGAATAAATAATTTAAATAATCCTGTATGGTTAGATTGGTAACGATATCGTTTAACCCTATCAAATGAATATAAATGTGATTTAAATAATATATCCAACTTTGTTATTGGAGAGTCTACTGTTAATGCAAGCCCTAACCATACAACCCATTTCTTACATTGAAGGTACTATCAATCTTCGTGGCTCAAAAAGTATTTCTAACCGGGTACTATTGTTAGCTGCATTAGCGCAAGGCCAAACCGTATTAACTAATCTTCTTGCTAGTGATGATATTCGTCATATGCTAAATGCTCTGACAGCATTAGGGGTTGAATATCAATTATCCCAAGATCTTACTACCTGTATTGTAAAAGGCGGTGGGCATTATTTTAGCCATAAACAGGGTTTAGAGATTTTTCTCGGTAATGCGGGTACCGCTATGCGCCCCTTAAGTGCGGTTTTAGCGTTGGCGGACAATGATATTGTTTTAACCGGCGAGCCTAGAATGAAGGAGCGGCCTATCGGTCATCTGATTGATGCACTACAGCAAGGCGGAGCAATTATTGACTATCTTGAACAACCTGGTTATCCGCCGATAAGGATAAAAGGTGGCTTTCGAGGTGGCAATATCACGGTAGATGGACGTGTCTCTAGCCAATTTTTAACCGCTCTTTTAATGGCCGCACCGTTGGCAGCCAATGATACGACAATACAAATAAAAGGCCAACTTGTCTCTAAACCGTATATTGACATTACTCTAGCACTGATGCGTAATTTTGGCGTTGAGGTGGACAATCAGCACTATTGTCAATTTCATATTAAAGCTGGACAACAATATATTTCACCAGGCAATTATCTTATTGAAGGTGATGCCTCCTCGGCCTCTTATTTTTTAGCTGCAGCGGCAATCAAAGGCGGTACCGTTAGGGTAACGGGTATTGGCAAAGATAGCTTGCAAGGTGATACCCAATTTGCTGCGGTACTTGAAAAAATGGGCGCCAAAATACGTTGGGGGAAAGATTTTATCGAATGTCAACGGGGTGAGTTAATTGGTATTGATATGGATATGAATGCGCTTCCAGATGCGGCGATGACGGTTGCTACTTTAGCACTCTTTGCACAAGGTGAAACGATTATTCGCAATATCTATAACTGGCGGGTTAAAGAAACTGACAGATTAACTGCGATGGCGACCGAATTAGCAAAAGTTGGTGCTAAAGTGGAAGAAGGACGTGACTATATACGTATTATACCGCCTAAATTATTGCAGCATGCGGAAATTGAAACTTACAATGATCATCGTATGGCGATGTGTTTCTCACTGGTCGCTTTATCAGATACTCCGGTCACCATTTTGGATCCCAAATGTACCGCCAAGACTTTTCCCGACTATTTTAATCAGCTAGAAAAATTAAGTTATCGCGACTAGCATGTAACAGCAACATTAGCATAATACTGAACGACCAGTATCATGCTTATTGGACTAAATTTGGTCTAAATATCTCATTGTTTTCCTTAATAGAATGAATTGAGTATAATAGGGTACTTATTAGCCTGATAGAGAGTATTTGCAAAAAATGCAATTCTATCAAAAAGGAGGAGTATAATGGCGGTTTTACCCCCCGTTATCACAGTTGATGGTCCAAGTGGTGCAGGTAAAGGTACATTATGCCAAGCATTGGCAAATAAGTTGGGTTGGCAGTTACTTGATTCTGGTGCAATTTACCGAGTTCTGGCTTTAGCGGCATTACATCATCGTGTTGATATTGAGTCAGAAGAAGCATTAGTTCCATTAGCGGCTAATCTTGATGTCCGTTTTGAACCAAGAGAAAAAGAATTAGCTGTTATGCTTGAGGGGGAGGATGTTAGTAATGAAATACGTAGTGAAGTTGTTGGTAATACGGCATCTCTTACTGCAACTTTTCCTCGGGTGAGAGAAGCATTATTACGTCGGCAAAGGGCATTTCGCACTAAACCGGGTCTGATTGCTGATGGTCGTGACATGGGAACGGTGGTTTTTCCAGATGCACCGGTAAAGATTTTTCTCGATGCCACGCCGGAAGAGCGCGCTCAAAGGCGGATGCAGCAGTTGCAGAAAAAGGGCTTTGATGTTAAATTAAGCGATCTTTTAGCTGATATTAAAGAGCGTGATTATCGTGATCGTAATCGGCTGATTGCGCCATTGGTGCCTGCAAAAGATGCGTTGATTCTGGATTCAACAAAGTTATCTATTGAAGGAGTCATTGAGCAGGCACTTGCTTATGTGAAAAAAAAGCAAATATTATCTATATAATATGCTTAATCTTGACATATAATAAGTGAATACACCTATTTGGTGTAGCTGAATTTTTGTTCAGTTAAGTAAAGCTTTGTAACAAGGAGTGTTGCGAGGTATGTAAAATAATCCCATTTGGCAGGATGTTGAATGGAAGTTAAAATTAAAATTTTTGAAGATCTTACTATGACAGAATCTTTTGCTCAACTCTTTGAAGAATCTTTACAGAGTATCGAAACCCGTCCAGGGGCTATTGTTCGTGGTGTTGTTGTTGCTATCGACAAAGATGTCGTGTTAGTTGATGCCGGTCTGAAATCAGAATCAGCGATCCCAGTAGAACAATTTAAAAATGTGCAAGGTGAGCTAGAAATTCAGGTTGGTGACGAAATTGATGTTGCTTTAGACGCAGTAGAAGATGGTTTCGGTGAAACTATCCTGTCGCGCGAAAAAGCGAAACGCCATGAAGCTTGGTTGATGCTAGAAAAAGCCTATGAAGATGCCGAAACAGTTATGGGTATTATCAATGGCAAAGTGAAAGGTGGTTTCACAGTAGAATTGAAAGGTATTCGTGCATTTTTACCCGGTTCACTGGTTGATGTTCGCCCAGTTCGTGACACAACTCACTTGGAAGGTAAAGAGCTTGAGTTCAAAGTTATCAAACTGGATCAGAAACGCAATAATGTTGTTGTTTCGCGTCGTGCCGTTATTGAATCTGAAAGCAGTGCAGAACGTGATCACTTACTGGAAAACTTGCAGGAAGGCATGGAAGTTAAGGGTATTGTTAAGAACTTAACTGACTATGGTGCATTCGTTGATCTGGGCGGTGTTGATGGCTTACTACACATTACTGACATGGCTTGGAAACGTGTTAAACACCCAAGTGAAATTGTAAATGTTGGTGATGAAATCAATGTTAAAGTATTGAAGTTTGATCGTGATCGTACACGTGTCTCTTTAGGCCTGAAGCAGCTTGGTGAAGATCCATGGGTAGCTATTGCTAAGCGTTATCCAGAAGGCACCAAACTGACAGGAAAAGTCACTAATCTTACTGATTATGGTTGCTTTGTTGAAATTGAGGAAGGTGTTGAAGGTTTAGTACACGTTTCCGAAATGGATTGGACTAATAAAAATATCCATCCATCTAAAGTTGTTAATGTGGGTGATGTTGTTGAAGTTATGGTACTGGATATTGATGAAGAGCGTCGTCGTATCTCCTTAGGTTTGAAACAGTGTAAACCAAATCCATGGCAGCAATTTGCAGAAACGCACAATAAGAATGATCGTGTAGAAGGTAAAATAAAATCTATTACTGATTTTGGTATCTTCATCGGTTTAGAAGGTGGTATTGATGGCTTAGTTCATCTGTCTGATATTTCCTGGAATGTTGCAGGTGAAGAAGCGGTTCGTGAATACAAAAAAGGCGATGAAATTGCTGCTGTTGTATTACAAGTTGACGCTGAACGTGAACGTATTTCTTTGGGTATTAAACAGTTAGCGGAAGATCCATTTAATAACTATCTGTCTGCTCATAAAAAAGGTGTTATCGTTATTGGTAAAGTAGTCGCTGTTGATGCCAAAGGAGCAACAATTGAGTTGGCTGCTGGTGTTGAAGGCCACTTACGTGCATCGGAAGCTTCACGTGATCGCGTGGAAGATACTACTCAAGTATTGAACGTTGGTGATACTGTTGAAGCCAAATATACTGGCGTTGATCGTAAAAACCGTATCATTACCTTGTCTGTTCGTGCAAAAGATGAAGCAGATGAAAAAGATGCTATTGCTTCTGTAAACAAACAGGAAGATAGCAATTTTGCAAATAATGCTATGGCTGAAGCGTTCAAAGCAGCGAAAGGCGAATAAATTAAGTTAATCATATGGCAACATTTTGTTGCCTCGTAACGGTAGTTTAGGGGGAGGTACTATGACCAGGTCTGAATTAATTGAAAGACTTATTAACCAATTAGCTCATATACCAGCAAAACTTATTGAAGAAGCTGTGAAAGAAATGCTTGATCATATGGCAATAACACTTGCTAAGGGAGAGCGTATTGAGATCCGCGGATTCGGCAGTTTTTCTCTTCATTACCGTGCACCGCGCATCGGTCGTAATCCGAAAACGGGTGACAAAGTTGATTTGAAAGGAAAACATGTTCCTCACTTCAAGCCTGGTAAAGAATTACGTGATCGCGTTAATATTTATGCATAAAAATTAACAGATTTAATTTATTTATTCTATTAAAATGGTGTCTTAATTAAGACACCATTTTTATTATTGATAGAAAATCTTCCCAATACCCATTTTTTGCATAATTAAAACCTCTCTTGGTTGTTACAAGACGCTTAATTTTTCATTATTAAAAAATAATAATAAAATTTTATAATCAAAAAATAAAATTTCTTAACTAAAACTAGTTGGGAATCATCTCGCAAAAAAATGAAAATAGTAAAAAAGAAATAAATATTTTTTCGGCTTTTTATGGGCAATGTCATTTATCTTTTTGAATTATATTAATAATATGACTAATTTCCTGATATCGATTTGGTCAGGAAAGCGCTACATGAAAAAAATGTTAGCTAATATAAATCGGGTTCAAATAAATATTAATTCAGCATCAGTAGCGGTTATATTGGGATTATTACCTTTACTTTTTTTAGCACAATTACCCAATAAATCACTCCAATTGTGCTTGTCTGTTATATTCTGTTTATTTTGGTTTATTCCATTCTATTTGACTAAATTTGTTGCTATTTTAGGTATAAGCTTTTTGTGGGGATGCTGGCAGGGAAATTATTTATTAGAAAAAATGAAATTATTTAGCCAACAACAACGCTATGTGGCCGTTATTGAAGATAGTTTAGTGAATAGAGACAATCATAACCGCATAAAAGTAAGGTTGCTAATCAATAATAATAAACAATCATTTCCTATATTGTATGCTTATATTCAGTTTAAGCCTAATGCTCTGTCAAAAAATAATTTTTTTTGTGCCGGGCAAAAACTCATTTTTTCTGGGCAATTAAAACCTGTTCATAGTTTATTAAATGAAGGTGGATTTGATTTCCAACGATATGCAATAAATCAACGTTTACTAGGTACGTTTAAAGTTCAAAACTTTACTATATTGAGTAAACATTGTTCTTTAAGACAACAGATAATTGCAATGTCGGCTAGTGTGATCAGTAAATATCATAATCAAGCTGTCATTTATGCCTTAATGTTTGGTGAGCGTGGATTATTAGACTCGGTACTTAGGCAGCAATTACAACAAACAGGTATCGCGCATTTAATGGCTATCTCTGGTTTACATATTGGCATGGCTTACTTTTTTGGTTTTTGGCTATCTCGTTTAGTACAGTTTTTATTACCTACTTATTTTATCGAGCCTCGTATCCCAATGTTAGTGGGATGGTGCTTTGCTTTAGGCTATGCCTGGTTATCTGGTTGGGCGATACCTGCAATGCGGGCTGTATTTGCCTTGTCGTTATGGCTTTATATTCGTCAACAAAATTTTGTCTGTTTTCCCTGGCAGTGGGCATTATGGAGTATCACTTTAATTTTAGTCGTTGAACCTTTAGCAATACTGGCTGATAGTTTTTGGCTCTCGAGTTTTGCGGTTGCGGCATTAATATTTTGGTTTTCATTTGTTAAATTGAGTGTCCAGTTTCAACACAGTTGGCTTGATTGGTTAGCTAAATTGGTTCATTTACAACTTGGCATGCTTATCTTGTTAATTCCTATTCAATTGATTTTATTTCAAGGTATTAATATTGCTAGTTTTTGGGCTAATTTATGGGCAGTACCAATTATTTCATTTATAACCGTACCGCTAATTATGCTTTCATATATTTGTATTTTTTGGCACTCAGTACAAAATTTATTATTCGATATAATCGATAAAAGCATTAGTTTAGTACTATGGCTCCTACCTCATATTGAGCGTTATTGGCTTGATACGGGCCATCTGCCAATTATCATAACCGGGGTTAGTTGGCTTATTATCGTATGTTGGCAATTTGGTTGGTTTGTCCAGTATAAGTTGCTGATAACATTATTAATCTATTGGTCAATGACCAGCCTGAAACAGAGCGATTTAGTGCTTTGGCGATTGATTATGTTAGATGTAGGGCATTGATTAGCGATTATTATTGAGCAACAGGGAAAAGTGTTAATTTATGACACGGGTACTGTATGGAACAAGAACAGTATTGCTAATAGTACTATTTTGCCTTATTTACGATATCATCGTTTAATACCAGAAGGCGTTATACTTAGTCATAATCATATCGATCACACAGGTGGGGTAGCCAGTTTATTATTAACCTATCCTGGATTAGTAGTCAGAAGTCATTTTGATAAAGAAAACCATTTTCCTTGCCATCGAGGTATTCATTGGCAATGGCAGAGATTACATTTTGAAGTATTATGGCCAATAGTCGATCAAAAAAAATCACACAATAATGAATCGTGTGTAGTAAAAGTTAGTGATGGCCATCATGCAGTTATTTTGTCTGGCGATATTGAAAAAGCAGCGGAAAAGGAACTGGTGCGTTTAGCAATAGCAAATTTGCCGGCTAATTTATTACAAGTTCCTCATCATGGTAGCAATACTTCGTCAACGATGGCGTTTATTCAAGCAATTAAACCGCAATATGCACTGACTTCTGTTGCTCGTTATAGCCGTTGGAGTTTACCTTTTGATAAAGTACGACAACGATATGTGAATCTGGGTGTAAATTGGTTAAATACGGCGGAATCAGGGCAAATTATAGCGCAGTTTTATTCTGATCAAATTGAAATAATGCGTTATAGGCAGGAGCTTTATCCTCGTTGGTATCATCAGCAATTTGGTATTTAGACATTTCCCGAGTAGAATAAAAGGCTTATTTTTATAGGTATTTAATAAGACAATGATAATGAATGATAAAGATCTTTCCACATGGCAAACATTTCGTCGACTATGGCCAATGATTTTGCCATTTAAACTGGGATTAAGTGTAGCTGCTGTTGCGTTAATCATTAATGCTGCAGGTGATGCATTCATGATCTCCTTATTAAAACCGTTGCTTGATGAAGGTTTCGGCAAAGCGGATAACACCACACTAAAATGGTTACCCATTGCTATATTGGGGCTAATGCTGATAAGAGGGATATCGAGTTTTATCTCCAATTATTGTATTGCGTGGGTTTCTGGTAAAGTTGTCATGAATATGCGTAGGCGTTTGTTTGGCCATATGATGGGGATGCCGGTCGCTTTTTTTGATCAACAGTCAACAGGAACCTTACTTTCTCGTATCACTTATGATTCTGAGCAAGTCGCCTCATCCTCTTCTAGCGCTTTAATCACTATTGTTCGAGAAACTGCCTATATTATCGGTCTATTTGGGCTGATGTTTTATTATAGTTGGCAGCTTTCACTAATATTAATTGTAATTGCTCCTATTGTCACGTTAACCATTCGTTCGGTTTCCAAACACTTTAGGAATATTAGTAAAAGTATGCAAACTGGCATGGGGCAAGTAACGGCTAGCGCGGAACAGATGTTAAAAGGCCATAAGGAAGTATTGATTTTTGGTGGACAAAAAGTTGAAACAGAGCGTTTTAGCAAAGTAAGTAACCATATGCGTCGGCAAACGATGAAAATGGTAACCGCATCTTCGATCTCTGATCCTATCATCCAACTGATTGCCTCTCTTGCTTTAGCATTCACGCTTTATATTGCGAGTTTTCCTGAAGTAATGCAAACATTGACCGCAGGAACTATCGGTGTTGTTTTTTCATCCATGTTTGCATTAATGCGCCCATTAAAGTCATTAACAAATGTTAATGCACAATTTCAACGAGGTATGGCTGCTTGCCAGACATTGTTTAGCATTTTAGATATGGAGCAGGAAAAAGACGAGGGTAAATTAACCTTGAAAAAAGCTAAAGGTAAAATAGAATTTAAACATGTTACCTTTAAGTATCCAACAAAAGATCATCCGGCATTACAGGATATCTGTTTTAAAATTCCGGCTGGAAAATCTGTTGCTTTAGTCGGACGATCCGGTTCAGGAAAATCGACAATAGCGAATCTAATTACCCGCTTTTATGAGGTTAATGAAGGTCAAATACTGCTTGATGATCGTGATTTGCGTGAATACACTTTAACCTCTCTACGTAACCAAGTCGCACTCGTTTCGCAGCATGTCTATCTTTTTAACGATACTATTGCAAATAATATTGCTTATGCAACCGATGGTCGTTTTAGTCGAAAAGCGATCGAAAAAGCTGCTAAAGCTGCTTATGCAATGGACTTTATTGAAAAACTGGATAATGGACTAGATACGGTTATTGGCGAAAATGGTGTAATGCTTTCTGGCGGGCAGCGACAGCGAATTGCCATTGCGCGTGCTTTATTACATAACTCATCTATATTAATTCTTGATGAAGCTACATCTGCACTTGATACTGAGTCAGAAAGAGCCATTCAAGCAGCATTGGATGAATTACAGAAAAATCGGACTTCTATTATTATTGCCCATCGTCTTTCAACGATAGAAAATGCAGATGAAATTTTGGTCATTCAGGAAGGTAAAATTATTGAACGAGGCAACCATCAAACTTTACTTAAGTGTGATGGTGCATATGCTCAACTTTATAATATGCAATTTAAATAATGATTGAAAAAATCTGGTCAGGTTGTTCGTGGTTGTCTTTTTTACTACTGCCGCTGTCATTTTTATATGGCATGATTATTGGTTTAAGACGGCTTTGCTATTATTTGGCAATTTTCCCTAGTTGGAAAGCACCGATACCTATTATTGTTGTGGGTAATTTGACGGTTGGCGGTAATGGTAAAACGCCGGTTGTCATTTGGTTAGTTGAACAGCTTTTATCACGAGGCTATCGCGTTGGAGTTGTATCTCGTGGCTATGGGGGTAAAGCAACTTCTTATCCGTTATTGGTTAATAAAAATATATCAATAAAGGAAAGTGGCGACGAGCCAGCTTTAATTTATCGGCGAACCGGTGTGCCAGTGGCGGTTGCCCCTAAACGAGTAGCAGCAGTTAAAATGCTACTGAAGCAACAAGAGCTGGATGTTATTATTACTGATGATGGTCTTCAGCATTATGCACTGCAAAGGGATTTTGAGATCGTAGTTATTGACGGTATCCGTCGTTTTGGTAATGGTTGCTTGCTGCCGGCAGGTCCATTACGTGAGTGTCAATATCGCTTGAATAGTGTTAATGCTGTTATTCTTAATGGTGGTATAGCTAAGCATGGAGAGATTGCTATGCAGTTAACAGGCGATATTGCTATCAATATGTTGACTGGCGAAAAAAGATCGGTCTGTGAATTAGGACAAGTTGTTGCAATTGCAGGAATTGGGCACCCAGCACGTTTTTTTTCAAGCCTTGAGCAAAAAGGGGTACCATTAATTGCCACACATGCTTTTTCTGATCACCAGTGTTATGAATTTTCTACCCTAATATCCTTAGTGACTGATCATCAAACATTATTAATGACTGAAAAGGACGCAGTGAAATGTTTTCATTTTGCTCAATCAAATTGGTGGTATCTGCCGGTCAATGCTAATCTTTCACAACCTGGTGCAGGAAAAATTCTTTCAACCATCAGTGAATTGGCGGAGCTTAGCAAAAATGCTTGAAATGATAACATTATCATGTTATTTATAAGTCAAATCTAGTTAGGAATGTAGTGACATCATTTCAATAATACCACGCCAGCTATTATTTCATTAATACAAAATCCTTTAATTTTATTTAGTATCAAGTTTGATTGATAAATTTTAGTAATGAATAATTTGGCTTATTGTAATGTTGTTTAACATTTAAATAAATGCTAGATAGCAATAGACACTAATGAGTTAGTGTTTTTTTAGTATAATAATACTACTCTGACATTAAGGGTATTTGGTAAAAGAAAAATGAGGTTTTTATCGAAGGCTTAATAAAAGAGTAGGGAGCACTAGGCAAAATGAAATTTTGTCACCTAGTGAACAAAAGGAGTTTTTATCATGACATTTCAATTACAAATGGGTCGCGTAAAATGGTTTGATGTAAAAGAGGGCTATGGATTTATCTCCCCTGTCAATGGCGGTCAAGATATCTATGTTAATCGTCGAGCTATTGCGAACACCAAAAATAAGTGGCTTAAAGAAGGCCAGTGTGTTGAATATTCAGTTACGCGTAACGCTTATGGTATTTCTGCCGCTGATGTTATCGTTTATGAAGTTTAAACCACTATTCGCTGCCAATTTGTCAAAAAATTGACAAATATTTATTAGAGCAGAGATTAAAGTTAACGGTGATACATGCTTGTGCTATTCTGGTTTCATCTAAAATTATGTTTTTGATGAGGAATGTATGGATCACCGCCTACTTGATATTATTGCTTGTCCTATTTGCCATGGCAAACTAATCTATGATAAACAAAATCTAGAGCTTATCTGTAAATTTGATCATCTTGCTTATCCTGTGCGCAATAACATACCTGTATTATTAAGGGAAGAAGCTCGTGAGTTGCCTTTAGATGAAGAGAAGTAACATGTTCACAGTCATTATTCCAGCGCGTTTTGCTTCTAATCGCTTACCAGGCAAGCCGTTAGCTGATATTCATGGAAAACCTATGATTATTAGAGTAATGGAAAGAGCGCGAATGTCAGATGCAAAGCGTGTTATTGTGGCGACTGATCATCAGGCTGTATTTGATGTGGTGAAAGCGGCCAATGGTGAAGTCTGTATGACTAATGCTAATCATCAATCAGGCACAGAAAGATTAGCAGAAGTTATTGCAAAATATAAATTTTCTGATGAAGAAATCATTATCAATGTTCAGGGTGATGAACCTTTAATCCCACCAGAAATAATTAATCAGTTAGCTAGTAATTTAATGCTAAATAATGTCGGTATGGCAACCTTAGCGACGGCCATCAATAATCCAGATGACGTATTTGATCCGGCTATAGTAAAAGTAGTGACGGATAAACAGAGTAATGCCTTATATTTTTCCAGAGCAGCTATTCCCTGGGAACGTGATCGCTTTGCAGTTAGCAAAATGGCGATTGGGCAGCACTTTTTACGTCATATCGGTATTTATGCTTATCGGGCTGGTTTTATTCGTCGTTATATTCAATGGCCGATTAGTCCGTTAGAGACAATAGAAATGCTCGAGCAGTTGCGTGTACTATGGTACGGCGAAAAAATTCATGTTGCCCTAGCAGTTAAAACACCAGGGCCGGGAGTAGATAATCAGCAGGATCTTGATGCTGTTCGGAAAGCATTTTTTCCTGGGTAAAATTATACTGCTATTAGCTATTTGAAACGGTTCATTCCTCTACATTAAAACTATGGATTAGAGGTTGATTATTGTTAATTTTTATTGCTTGCCATATTGAACCAAGAAATTCGTACCAAGCGCGTTCCGAGTGGGAAAAATAGTAAGCAGAAGGAAAAAATCTTTCCCAAGGTTGTAATGGTGAGGTAATGGCAAGTTGATTAGCTGGTGCTGTAATCGGACGCAAATTTTTAGCAACAAAGAAACGTTCTGCGCGTGTCATATGGTTTGCTGACGTCACTAATAGAAAAGGTTGCCTGCCAACGATTTTTTTCACTTCAAGGGCTTCTTCTTCTGTATCTCTGGGTTTGGTTAAGGTAATAATAGCTGTTTCAGGTACACCTAACGATAGTGCGACTTTCGCAGCCACTTCCGCATTACTGATCATATTTTTGCCGCGACCGCCAGTAAAAATTAATTTGGCACCGGGATGTTGAAGATAGAGACGAATTCCCTCCGTCACTCTTGCAAGGCTATTATTAATAAGGTTAGCGCTTGGTGGCCAATCAGGGTTATAAGTAAATCCGCCTCCGAGTACAACAATATACTGGATTGTTTGTTTAGGGTGTAATAGTTCATAGCGTTTGCTAAAGTTACCTTCCGTTGACAGTAGCAATTTGTCGGCGATAGGCTGTGTGCCAAGTAATAACAACGCCAACCAACTAACAGAGACTAAACATTTGCCGCTTTTTTGCCAGTGAGTAAACCAAAGTAGTAATAATCCGATAAAACTTATTAAAATGATGAGAGGTAATGGCATTAGAAGCGCACCAAGATATTTTTTCAATATAAACAACATATTTCAACCCTAGTTAATGAATTTATCGAGCGTGTGGTATATTCAATCATATAGATACTAGATTAATGAATTGTTAATATAAAAATTATTTTCAACAAAGATTGCTATTATTTTTTATTATCTAACTGTTGGTTAATAGGTATTTTTTATCAGCAATGGCGATTAAGTTTTATAATAGTTGTTATCGAGGTATTTTTTCATGGTAGGTCGCAATTTTGATGACATTGCAGATAAGTTTACACAGAATATTTATGGCACAACTAAGGGAAAAATACGCGAAGCGGTTATGTGGCAGGATCTAAACACTCTGCTTAATTTATTACCCAGTAAGCCGTTAAAGATATTGGACGCGGGTGGAGGAGAAGGCCTTTTTGCTTGCAAATTGGCTGCGATGGGACATCAAGTTATTGTTTGTGACATTTCGGCAGCCATGCTTGAACGCGCCAGATTGTTGGCTGATGAAAAAAAAGTAAGCCAGAACATGCAATTTATTCACGCTACCTTTCAGGATATAGCCCAATATTTAACAGCAACGGGAGCCGTTGATTTAGTGTTGTTTCATGCAGTGATTGAATGGATCCATGAACAAAAATCGGCAATAAAAACCCTAGCGGATATAATTAACCCAGGTGGCGCATTTTCTATCATGTTTTATAATGCGAATGGGTTGGTGATGAGAAATGCTGTATTAGGTAACTTCCATTTAGCGACACCTAATATTCAGCGTCGCCGCAAACGTTCACTTACCCCTCTTAATCCGTTATTACCAGAAACAGTATATCAATGGTTAGAAGAATTTGACTTTAAAATAGTTGGTAAAACCGGTGTACGGGTTTTTCATGATTATCTACAAAGCCGTCAGTTACAACATAAAGATTTTCCGGCGTTGCTTGCTTTGGAGCAGCGCTATTGTCGACAACAACCCTATATTAATCTGGGGCGCTATATTCATGTTATGGCATGCAAGTCTATGTGAAAGGATGAATTATGAGTGAGTTTTCCCAGACTGTGCCGGAATTGGTATCATGGGCGCGGAAAAATGATTTTTCAATATCATTACCTGCTGAGCGTTTGGCTTTTTTATTGGCGGTGGCTGTCCTTAATAGCGAGCGGTTTGATGGCGAAATGAGTGAAGGTGAATTAATTGATGCTTTTCGTGAAGTTAGTAAAGGATTCGAGCAGACCGCCGAAACCGTTACTGCCAGAGCAAATAATGCAATTAATGATATGGTACGACAGAAATTATTTAATCGTTTTTCTAATGAAATCATTGAAGGTAATGCCATTTACCGTTTAACGCCACTTGGTATTGGGATCAGTGATTATTATATTCGCCAGCGGGAATTTTCTTCCCTACGTTTATCGATGCAACTTTCGATTGTAGCTGGTGAATTAAGTCGAGCGGCGGATGCGGCAGAAGAAGGGGGCGATGAATTTCACTGGCATCGCCATGTCTTTGCACCATTAAAATATTCAGTGGCAGAAATTTTTGACAGTATTGATATGTCGCAGCGTGTAATGGATGAACAGCAAAATAGTGTAAAGGAAGACATCTCCGCATTACTTAGTCAGGATTGGCAAGCAGCGATTGCCAATTGTGAACAACTATTAACGGAAACTTCAGGCACATTACGTGAATTACAAGATACGCTGGAAGCGGCGGGTGATAAATTACAGTCCAATTTGTTACGTATCCAAGAGGCAAATATGAATGGAGGTGGTTCAGAATTGGTTGATAAGCTAGTATTTGATCTACAAAGTAAGCTTGATCGAATTATTAGTTGGGGTCAACAATCGATTGATCTCTGGATTGGTTATGATCGCCATGTGCATAAATTTATTCGTACCGCCATTGATATGGATAAAAATAGGATATTCTCGCAGCGCTTACGTCTATCGGTGCAAAATTATTTTACCGATCCTTGGGCGTTAACGGTAGCCAATGCTGAACGTTTATTTGATGTGCGTGATGAAGATCTGGTATTGAGTAATGAAGAAGCGACGGGTGAGTTGCCAACTGAACTGGAATATGAAGAATTTAATCAGATTAATGAACAACTGATTGAGATAATGGAGCAGGCATTAGCAGGTTATAAGAAAGATCAGCATCCACTTGATATTGGTTTAATTTTGCGTGATTACTTGACAAAATATCCACAGAAACGGCATTTTGATGTGGCGCGTATTATTGTCGATCAAGCTGTTAAATTAGGTATAGCAGAAGCGGATTTCTCAGGTATCCATCCTGAATGGTTAGCGATTAATGATTACGGAGCCAAGGTACAGGCACATGTCATCGACAAATATTGAACAATTTATGCCAGTAAAATTGGCACAAGCTTTAGTCAGCTCTCTTTTCCCTGAATTGGATAGCCAGCTTCGAGCCGGGCGCCATGTTGGCATTGATGATCTGGATAATCACGCTTTTTTGATGGATTTTGAACAGGAGTTAACCGCCTTTTATGCTCGCTATAATGTTGAGTTGATCCGTGCGCCAGAAGGTTTTTTCTATTTACGTCCACGTTCGACTACATTGATTCCTCGCTCAGTTTTATCTGAATTAGATATGATGGTTGGCAAAATTCTTTGTTATCTCTATTTAAGTCCGGAAAGACTTTCTAATCAGGGCATTTTTACTGCGCAGGAACTGTTTGAAGAGCTATTGTCCCTAGCGGATGAAAGCAAACTACTTAAGTTTGTTAATCAGCGTTCGACAGGTACGGATTTGGATAAACAAAAATTACAAGAAAAGCTGCGCACTTCGCTTAATCGTCTACGCCGATTAGGAATGGTTCATTTTTTGCAAAATGACAGTCAGCGTTTTATGATCGCCGAATCTGTCTTTCGTTTTGGTGCTGATGTGCGTAGTGGCGATGATCCACAACAAGCCCAATTACGCATGATCCGTGATGGCGAAGCGATGTCGTTAAAAGATAACTTAGGGTTAACCGATAACGAAAGTAATGATAGTGTTGAAGATGAAGCGGAGGATGAATAGCTATGTTAGAACGAGGCAAGTTTCGCTCACTCACGCTCATCAATTGGAACGGCTTTTTTGCCAGAACGTTTGATTTGGATGAGTTAGTAACGACGTTATCTGGTGGTAACGGCGCCGGCAAATCGACCACTATGGCGGCATTTATTACCGCCATGATCCCTGATTTAACCTTATTGCATTTTCGTAATACCACCGAAGCGGGTGCAACTTCAGCCTCACGTGATAAAGGGTTACATGGAAAATTACGTCCAGGGGTCTGTTATTCAATTTTGGACGTAATCAATTCCCGCCATCAACGTATTTTAGTCGGTGTGCGCTTACAACAAATTGCCGGTCGTGATAAAAAAGTCGATATAAAACCTTTTATAATCCAAGGATTACCTAGCGCAATATTACCAACGCATATCTTGACTGAGCAAGTTGAAGAACGTCAAGCGCGAGTGATTGGTTTAAATGATTTAAAAGATCACGTCGATGCAATTGAAGGTGTGCAGTTTAAACAATTTAATTCAATTATTGATTATCATGCCCAGTTATTTGATCTGGGTATTATTCCTAAACGATTGAGATCATCCAGTGACAGGAGCAAATTTTATCGCTTAATCGAAGCTTCTTTATACGGTGGAATTTCTAGTGCCATTACGCGTTCATTACGTGATTATCTTTTGCCTGAGAATAGTGGTGTTCGAAAAGCCTTTCAGGATATGGAAGCGGCTTTGCGAGAAAATAGATTAACCCTTGAAGCGATCAGGGTCACTCAGTCTGATCGTGATTTATTTAGACGTTTAATTAATGAAGCAACAGATTACGTTTCTGCTGATTATATGCGTCATGCGAATGAACGCCGAGTGCATCTAGATAGTGCACTTGCTGTTCGGGCTGAATTATTTGACGGCCGTAAACAACTGATTGCTGCCCAGACCCGTCATGTTGAAATGGTACGTGAGCTGGACGAACAAAATGGTTCTTCGCTAGATTTAGAGGCTGATTTTCAGGCAGCCAGCGATCATTTAGGTCTTGTACAAGCAGCGGTACGCCAACAGGAAAAAATTGATCGCTATCAGGCCGATATTGAAGAGATCACCTATCGTCTGGAAGAACAGACTGAAGTCGTTGAGCAAGCCGTAGAACAGCAAGCTGAGCTTGAAGCCAACGTTGAAGCGGCTGAATTAGAAGTTGATGAGCTAAAAAGTCAACTGGCTGATTACCAGCAAGCGTTAGATGTTCAGCAGACGCGCGCAATCCAATATCAAAAAGCTCAGCAAGCACTAGAACGAGCAAAGAAAATTTGCCAATTGGCTAAACTAACGCCAAATAATGTCGAGCAATTTTTGACCAAATTTGAAGAAACAGAGCAACAACATACCGAAAAATTGCTTGCATTGGCACAGAAAATCAGTGTGATTGATGCGGCCACTAACCAATTTGACCAGGCTTATAGCTTAGTTAAAAATATTGCTGGTGAGGTAAAAGGAGATAAAGCTTATCAAAAAGCTCGTGAATTATTGCGCGACTGGGCTTCCCAGCAACATCTTGCCCAGCGTATTGAGCCGCTACAAATGCAATTAGCCGAACTGGAGCAAAAACTTAATAGCCGGCAGGATGCTGAACGTATTTTAGCTGAATTTTGTCAATATTCTGAACAGCAATATCAGCCAGATCAACTGACTACATTACTGGAACAATTAGAAGCACAGCAAGAAGAACTAAGTGTTTCTGTTAATGAAAGTAGTGAGCATCGCATGTTAATGCGTCAAGAGCTTGAGCAGATCAAACAGCAAATTCGAACGCTAACTCAAAAAGCACCTATTTGGCTGGCGGCACAAGATGCACTTAATCAATTAACTGTACAGGCTGATGATAGTTTTAGCCAGAGTCATGAAATTACCGAGCATCTACAGCAATTATTAGAACAAGAACGTGAAATTACCGTTGAACGTGATGAAGTCGCCAGTCAAAAGCGTGAATTAGAGCAACAGATAGCCCATCTTAGTCAACCGAGCGGCGCAGATGATAATCGGCTACTTGGTTTGGCTGAACGTCTTGGTGGTGTTTTGTTATCTGAAATTTATGATGATATTACTATCGATGATGCGCCCTATTTTTCAGCGCTCTATGGTCCAGCAAGACATGGCATTGTGGTTCCTGAGCTGGCAAAAATTCAGCCACAACTAAGTGAATTGATAGCTGAATGTCCAGATGATGTCTATTTTATTGAAGGTGATCCGCAATCTTTTGATGATAGTGTATTTAATGCGGAAGAATTTGACCAGGCAGTATTAGTTCGATCTTCAGAGCGTCAATGGCGTTTTTCTCGTTATCCTGAAGTTCCGTTATTTGGTCGGGCAGCGCGTGAAAATCAACTGGAAATGTTGAACCAGCAGAGAGATAGCTTAGCTGAGCGTTATGCAACCCTCTCTTTTGATATGCAGAAATTACAACGAGCTCATCATGCCTTTAGTGGTTTCATTGGCAAGCATCTTGCGGTGGTTTTTGACCCTGATCCAGAGGCTGAGATTCGTTCTTTAAACCAACGTAGAAATGAACTAGAACGCCAGTTAGCACAATTTGAAGCTCAGACACAACAACAAAAAAAGCAACATACTACGATCAAAGCGCGGTTATCCAGTTTGAACCGTTTGTTGCCACAAGTGAATTTGCTAATGGATGAAACGTTAGTGGATCGCATCGAAGAGATCCGAGCAGCGCTTGCAGAGGCCGAAGAAGCGGGGCACTTTTTGCATAAACATGCAAAATCGTTGGCAAAGCTAGAACCGATAGCTAACGTTTTGCAAAGTGATCCTGAACAACATGAGCAATTACGCCACGAATATGAACAAGTCAAACAGTTACAGCAACAATCCAAACAGCAAACTTTCGCTTTAATTGAAGTTTTACAACGTCGTGCCCATTTTAGTTATAGCGACTCGACGGAGATGCTGACAGAAGATACTGATTTAAATAATAAACTCCGTCAGCGTTTACAACAGGCTGAAAAAGAGCGTAGTCAGGTACGAGAACAACTAAAACAGCAACAAACTAAAACTGCACAATTGAATCAACTATTAGCATCATTACGCAGCTCTTTTGACACTAAGCAGGATATGCTAAGAGAGTTAGAGGCTGAAATAAAAGCGATTGGCGTTCAGGCAGATAGTAATGCAGAAAAACGGGCACGTGAACGCCGTGACCAACTTTATGAAGCAGTAAATGCTAATCGCTCGCGCATCAATCAATTGGAGAAACAGATCGCATTTTGTGAAGCTGAAATGGACAATTGGCAAAAAAAATTAAGAAAATTGGAGCGGGACTATTACCAACTTCGCGAGCAGGTTGTGTCAGGTAAATCCGGTTGGTGTGCTGTTATGCAAATGGTTAGGGAGAACGGTGTCGAGCGTCGTTTACATCGACGTGAATTAGCTTATATGGATGGTGATAGTTTACGTTCGATGTCAGATAAAGCGCTAGGAGCGCTTAGACAAGCGGTCGCGGATAATGAACATTTACGCGATGTATTGCGTGCCTCTGAAGATCTTAAACGGCCAGAGCGTAAAATAGCGTTCTTTATTGCGGTTTATGAACATTTACGTGAACGGATTCGACAAGATATTATTCGCACTGATGATCCGGTTGATGCCATTGAACAGATGGAAATTGAATTAGCGCGTCTAACAGAAGAACTGACCGCCCGGGAACAAAAATTAGCTATCAGTGCTAAGAGTGTGGCAAATATTATCCGTAAAACGATCCATCGTGAGCAAAATCGAATTCGCTTACTTAATCAAGGGCTACAGTCAGTTGCATTTGGCCAGGTAAATGGGGTTCGACTCAATGTTAATATTCGACAAAGTCATGAATCATTACTTGATGTCTTGTCAGAAGAGCACGAACATCACCAAGATCTGTTTAAAAATAAAAGTCTGACATTTTCTGAAGCGATGGCAAAACTTTATCAACGTTTAAACCCGCAACTAGATATTGGGCAACGCTTGCCACAAACTATTGGCGAAGAGTTACTCGATTATCGTAATTATCTGGAACTGGATGTTGAAGTTAATCGTGGTTCAGATGGTTGGCTAAAAGCAGAAAGTGGTGCGCTATCGACGGGAGAAGCGATTGGTACAGGCATGTCAATTTTAGTGATGGTTGTACAAAGTTGGGAAGAAGAGTCACAAAGATTAAGAGGTAAAGATATTTTACCATGTCGGTTCTTATTCCTGGATGAAGCGGCTAGATTGGATGCTAAATCGATTGCAACCCTGTTTGAACTCTGTGAACGATTAAAAATGCAATTAATTATTGCGGCACCTGAAAATATCAGTCCAGAAAAAGGGACGACTTATAAGCTGGTACGTAAGGTATTTGGCCAACAAGAGCATGTGCATGTTGTTGGTTTAAAAGGTTTTGGTCAAGAAGATGAGCGGTTAAAACTATCATCTGCTGTTACTTAAACTCAAGTAGTAAAAAATTATTTTTATATTTTAATAACCGCTATTTCATGATAGCGGTTTTTTTATAAATGGTTTGTTTTAAAAGTAAATTAAGTATTGCAATTGAAAATAAAGTGATCGAAGATTATATTTTAAATATAGCGGATTGGTAATTTAATTTTTAATAAGCATTAAATCTAAAATTTATGGGATTTTATTTTAAATGAAAATTTACTTTGTCAATACAGGTTTAAATTAATTTATAAACATGATTATTTTTTAAATATAAAAATTATTTATTTTTGTAGCAAATAAAAGACAATAAATTAGTTAATTTTAACCTGGCTAAAGATAAATTTTTTACTCTGCTATTAAAACAATAAAAATGAAATAAAAAGGTGATATTATGGCGAATAAAAGAGTGAACACTTTGCGTGCTTCACTAATATGCTGTGTAATATTGGCAATAACACCAGCATGTGCTGAGTTGGCGCAAATAGACACGATCACAAATACCCAAGTCCCTTTAACAAATTTGGTTACTGAGCAGAAAAATATAACTGTGCCAGAGATGCAAAAAAGCCGTCAGCAACTGCAGGGCTGGTTATCACCTGGTATTAATTTAGTCTATATGGACAGGTTAGCGAAGCTCTATGCTGAAAATAATATGCAACCTTTATGGGATAATGAAGCTGCGGTAATAGAATTCAAACAGCAATTAGCCGAATTGGCGCTGGCCGGTTTTCAGCCGCAGTTTGGTAAATGGCTATCACTATTAGTAAAAAATAAACAACTCAATCAGATGGAACGAGATGTTATTTTATCAGATGCGATGTTAGGTTATTTATATTTTATATGTAATGTAAAATATAATGGTAAAGATTGGTTATATCAGAAAACGCCTTATCCACTTCGTGAGCCAACGATTGGTAGTGTTTCTCAGTGGCAAAGCGCGATTAACGCTAAACAATTAGCTAGTTGGATCAAAACATTAGCGCCGCAACACGCCTCATATTTACCAATGAGGACGAAAATGTTGGCTTATTTGGCTGATAAACAAATATGGCCAAAAATAAATACGGTTAGTCTATTAAAGCCAGGGCAAGCAAGCAACGATCTTGTTTCCTTAAGTGAAATTTTAACTCGCAATGGGTTGTTAACCCAGGATGCGGTAAAGGATGAAGATATTCGTAATTATGGTGGATTATTAGTAGATGCGGTTAAACAATTCCAGAGAATGTATGGATTAGAGCCGGATGGTATTATTGGTAACGCAACATTAAAATGGCTAAATACTTCACCTACCGAGCGGGCCGGATTACTGGCGATTAATATCCAGCGTTTAAGAATTATTCCTAATGAAAGTGGTTCTGACATCTTAGTTAATATTCCTGCTTATACTTTACATTTTTATCTAAATAATCAATTAATTATAGATTCTAAAGTTATTGTGGGTCGCCCTGATCGTAAAACCCCAATAATGAGTAGTGAACTTAATAATGTCGTTATTAATCCACCCTGGAATGTTCCTACTAGCATGGTTCGTAAAGATATTTTGCCTCAAGCCAGAAGGGATCCGGGCTTTTTTGCTCGCCGAGGTTTTACGGTTTTATCTGGTTGGGAGCGTAATGCCTATCCTATTGATCCTTACTCGATAAATTGGAATGCCATCTCATCTTCATCCTTTCCCTATCGTATACGCCAGGCACCAGGGCCAGCCAATGCCTTAGGCCGTTATAAATTCAACATGCCAAGTACTGATGCAATTTACTTACATGATACCCCTAACCATAGTTTATTTAATCGGCAAAATCGTTCAATTAGCTCTGGTTGTGTGAGAGTGAATAAGGCATCAGTATTAGCATCAATTTTACTTGCGCGTGCTAGTTGGGATCAAAAGCGTATTGACGCTGCACTTCAGCAAGGTGAGACACGTTATATTAATATTCCTGGTAGGATACCTATTTATCTTTATTACCAAACTGCCTGGGTTGATAACAAGAATAGCGCTAATTTTCGCGATGACATTTATGGCTATGACAAAGTTATTTATGGGGCGATAAATTATTTAAATGAAATAAGAGCCACCCTTAATGAATAAATAAAATGATATAAAAGAGGCAAAAACTTCTTTTATATTACTTTTCAATCGCGGATTATTTTTTAACTATTTAGTATAGATGCATAAATATCGCTATTTGTGATAAATTATGCCTTGTTTAATATAATCGACTAAATGCAGATACTAATAAGATTGATTGATAAACTAGCCTAATTTAAGCATGATTTGTATAAATATTGAACAATTTGATGTGCTTATTGCCATAATAGGTTATAATAATGTTATTTGTATTTATAATTAACATGTATTAAAAGTGATATTCTATAGCGTTAGATAGATATTTTTTACATAATTATACAAAAGTAGTGAAATAAATTCGGTATAATTATCGTACATATTGATTATTATTTTTTCTTTTTATTTGAGTTAAGTGGCTATGGACAATATTGATCAGAATCGACGAAAATGGTTAGGTTATGGCGCAATAACACTGGGTTTTAGCTTATTACCTAGCTATGTCTTTGCGGCATTAACCACCCCGCGACCCAAAATTCTGCGCTTTGAAAATCTTCATACTGGTGAGTTTCTTAAAACTGAGTTTTTTGATGGTCGTCGTTATAATAACGCTGAATTGACCAGATTGAATCACCTATTCCGTGATCATCGTAATAATAAAATTAAAACCATTGATCCGAAATTATTTGATCAGATTTATTTGTTACAAATGTTAATGGGAACCAATAAACCTGTTCAACTCGTTTCTGGTTATCGTTCTGTTGAAACCAATAATGCTTTACGACGTAAAAGTAGTGGGGTTGCTAAAAATAGCTATCATACCCATGGTCGAGCAATGGATTTTCATATTAAAGGGATCGAACTTAGCCATATCCGCAAAGCTGCATTAAAGATGCGAGCGGGAGGAGTAGGTTATTATCCTAATAGTAATTTTGTACATATTGATACAGGACCGGTCAGAAGATGGTAATCTATTAGATATTAAATAAATTTTTATTTAAATAATGGATTTACTACTATATGAAATTTGAAATTATTCCTGTAACCGATTTTAGGCAGAATTGTACGCTAATTTGGGATGAAAAGAGCTTAGATGCCGTAATTGTTGATCCTGGTGGCGAAGTAGCAAAATTAATTGCTGAAATTGAAAAGCGTTCATTAAATTTACACTATATCTTGCTAACTCATGGTCATTTTGACCATGTAGGTGGTTGTGCCGAGATAGCAGCACATTTTTCGGTGCCAATTTATGGCCCGCAAAAAGAAGATGAATTTTTGATCAAAGGATTAGCAGTGCAAAGCCAAATGTTTGGTGTCGCAAAATGTCCAGACTTTACGCCAGATCGCTACTTGCAAGAAGGAGATGAAATTCGTTTTGCTAATATCAAATTGTCTGTCTTACATTGCCCGGGGCATACGCCTGGACATGTTATCTTTGTTAATCATGCCGATAAGCTAATTTCGATGGGAGATGTGCTTTTCCAGGGTAGTGTTGGGCGCACTGATTTTCCGCAAGGTGATCATGCAACATTAATCCATTCAATTAAAACAAAAATTTTGCCCCTCGGTGATGATTATCAATTTATTCCTGGCCATGGATCAATGTCTAATTTGGCTGCTGAGCGGCAATTTAACCCCTTCTTACAAGAGTAGTTTTATGCGGCTACGACCATTTTGCTGTTGGCTGTGACTAATAAAAAACCGATTAGGGCATTGTCCTAATCGGTAACTATCTGAATTAACTATATGTTTCTTTATAATACATCAATGATAGCTTTGCAAAGAGGAACCATATTCTCTAACGTTAAGCCAGCCACATTAATTCGACCTGAACTAATTGCATAAATTGCATGCTTTTCACGTAGCTGAGTTACCTGTTCTTCATTAAGCCCACTAAAAGAGAACATGCCGTTTTGTCTGCTAATAAAACTAAAATCTTGCTTAGCGCCTTTTTCTTGTAAGGTATTTACAAATAATTGTCGCATCCGTTGGATGCGTTGCCGCATGGTTGTCAACTCTTCGATCCACTCTTTCCTTAGTAATTCATCAGATAAAATGGTGGTAACAATAGCTGCACCGTGGGCAGGGGGATTAGAATAGTTTGCGCGAATAATCGATTTTATTTGACTAAACGCTCGCTCGGCTTGCTCGCTATTATTGGCAATAATTGTACAGGCACCAACCCGCTCATTATATAAACCAAAATTTTTCGAATAGGAGCTGGCAATGATAATTTCTGGATTTTTGTTGGTAAAAATACGTAAACCTTGTGCATCTTCATCCAGGCCTTTTGCAAAGCCCTGATAGGCAAAATCAAAAACCGGTAGTAAGTTTTTCTCTGCTGCCAGGGTAGATAGAATTTCCCATTGTTCTGGCGTTGGATCGATACCGGTAGGGTTATGACAGCAACCATGTAGTAATAGGACATCACCCGGCTTCGCATCTTCTAAGCTGGTTAACATGCCAGCAAAGTCTAGATTATGCTGATTAGCATCATAGTAATGGTAATAACAGCTTGTCAGTCCGGCCGCTTTAAATATATTTTCGTGATTTGGCCAGGTTGGCTGGCTGATCCAGACGCGTTGGGCAGAGGTCTGTTTAGCAATAAATTCAGCCGCAATACGCAATGCACCGGTTCCGCCTGGTGCCTGTGACGTGCGAGCGCGATCTTCGGCGATAATCGGATGGTTGTTGCCGAAAAGTAATGCTTGCGTAACGGTGGCAAATTCCGCTATCCCACTAATAGCAAGATAATTTTTAGTCACTTCCTGCTCTAACAGATATTTTTCTGCTTTTTTGACAGAAGTAAGAATGGGGGTTTTCCCTGACTCATCCTTGTAAACACCAATACCTAAATTGATTTTTTGTTTACGCGGATCAGCATTAAAACTCTCTGCCAAGCCTAAAATAGGATCCGCAGGAGCTGCAATAATATTTTCCAACATATTTATAATTCCAGTAACTCAATTGTGATTTGATAATCGAGGGATCTCAGGTTAACGCGATGAAAATGATTTGCCAACACTCTGCGCTAAAAATAAGGCAAACTTGTGATATTAGTTTAGGTTGGTATTGTCTGATAGGTAACAATATTTTAACAGTTAACATGGACTACTAAAAAAAGCAGCGCTTATGCGCTGCTTTTTAGATTTACGTTTTCACTTTTACTGCTAAATCACCGCTAAGCGATAATTAGAACTGGTAAACTAAGCCTAAACCAACCAGGTTGTCTCTGCCAATACCATATTTATCAGCAAAGCCATTGCTGCCATTGATTAGGTTAATTTTGTAATCAACAACTGCGGTCAGGTTTTTGTTGAAATAGTAGAAAGCACCTAAAGAAACGTATTTCACTAAGTCTTGCTTCTGCGAGTAGGCAGCATCAGTTAAATCTTTACCTTTAGACTGCACATAGGCGATAGATGGTTTCAGACCAATTTCGTCAAACAGATACTGACCAACGATTTCGAAGTTTTCAGTTTTGTTAGCGACTTGAGTGCCATCTGTATTAAGAGTTGTTTCTTTACCGAAACGAGTCATATTACGGGTTTCACCGTACATGGCTGCCAGATAGAGGTTGTTGGCATCATATTTGATACCTGCGTTCCAGCCTTCAGCACTATTACCGCCAGCGCCACTGTCATTTTTTTGCTGATCAGTCAGGCCACGATTAGATTTGGCGTAACCAGCGCCCAGCGCCACGCCCCAGCCGATATCGTAGTTGGCGGCCAGACCGAAGCCATCACCGTTATTTTTCAGGAATTTATCGCTGCCTGATTTATTGCTGTCCGTATTTTTGCCTTGATACTGTAGGGCGAAGTTCAAGCCATCGACCAGACCAAAGAAATCAGTGCTACGGTAAGTTAACAGGTTACGGTTACGGCCAGTCAGGTAGCTGTCAGCTTGAGACATAGAGTCTGCACCATAAAGAGGCAGAACGTCAGTCCATGCGTTGACATCATACAGAACACCGTAGTTGCGACCATAATCTATTGAACCAAAGTCAGCAATTTTCAAACCGGCATAAGCTAGACGGTTTGTGTTTTCGTTCTCAGCTTCACTTTTGTTGGTTTTAGTTTCCCACTCGAAACGACCAAAACCAGTCAGTTGATCAGAGATTTGAGTATCACCTTTAATACCAAGACGAACACGCGAATCATCGCCTTCATCGCCACCACTGCTTTTGCCAAAGAAGTGACGAACGTCAACTTTACTGTATAGATCCAGTTTGTTGCCGTCTTTGTTATAGATTTCAGCTGCGTTTGCTGTACCAGCTCCAGCTATCAACGCCGGGATAACTATTGCAAGAATATTGCGCTTCATCATTATTATTACCCTCATTGGTGTTATTCGGACACCTGCCACTGCCAAAAATAAATTCCCAACCATTGGGAACTATCTCTAAGAGTTTAGTGTCGTCTCGTTTCTGCGTCCAGTGTTCCATTGGTAAAAATTTTTATCTACCCTGAAAATGATACAAAAATACAATATTTGTAACAAAAAGAAATAATATGTTTCAAAATGTAAATAAAGGGGAACTTTTTAATATTTATCATAATTAGAAATAAAAAGGCCAGCGGTATACTGGCCAGTTATGATTAAAATATTTATTCATTTTATGGGATTAAATATTTAAAAGCTCGCATTACGTGGAGTACGCGGGAAGGGAATAGTTTCACGAATATTTTGTACGCCAGTGACATAAGCGACTAGGCGTTCAAATCCGAGCCCAAATCCGGCGTGGGGCACAGTACCATAGCGGCGCAGATCGCGATACCAACTATAATCTTGTTGGTTAAGCCCCATCTCTTCCATGCGAGCATCCAATTTATTCAATCGCTCTTCACGCTGAGAGCCACCAATAATTTCGCCAATACCGGGCGCTAATACATCCATGGCAGCAACGGTTTTATTATCATCATTCAGACGCATATAAAAAGCTTTAATATCTTTTGGATAATTTTTAACCACTACGGGTGCTTTGAAGTGTTGCTCAGCTAAATAACGTTCATGTTCTGAAGAGAGATCGATACCCCAAGCCACTGGGTTTTCAAAGGTTTGACCCGATTGCTCCAGCACTTTGATGGCATCGGTATAGTCGATTTGGGCAAAATCTGAGGCAATAAATTTTTCCAACCGGCTGATCACTTCTTTATCGATCCGGTCAGCGAAAAAGGTTAAATCATCATGGCGTTCTTGCAAAACCGATTTAAAAACATATTTTAACATTTTCTCAGCCAGCGAGGCGATATCGTTCAAATCGGCAAAAGCGACTTCCGGTTCAACCATCCAGAATTCGGCTAAATGGCGGCTGGTATTCGAATTTTCTGCCCGAAACGTTGGGCCAAAGGTATAAATTTTGCTTAAGGCACAAGCATAAGCTTCGCCATTTAGCTGACCGGATACAGTTAGAAATGCTTCTCGGCCAAAAAAGTCTTTATCAAAATTAATATCACCTTTTTCTGTGCGAGGAATAATTTGCAAATCTAATGTTGAGACACGAAACATCTCACCGGCTCCCTCGGTATCGGAGGCGGTGATAATGGGTGTTGAGACCCAGAGATAGCCTTCATCATGAAAGAAACGGTGAATAGCTTGTGCTAGCGTATTACGAACACGGGCAACAGCGCCGATAAGATTGGTGCGCGGACGCAGGTGTGCCACTTCGCGTAGATATTCAACACTATGACGCTTGGCAGCCATAGGATAACTATCAGGATTTTCTACCATGCCGACGACAACAACTTGAGTGGCAGATAATTCAAATTTTTGTCCTTGACCTTCCGATGGCTTCACAATGCCGGTTACTTCAACTGAGCAGCCGGTGGTCAGGTGTAAAACGTCGTTTTCATAATTATCTAGTTGATTATTTACAATAGCCTGTAATGGATTAAAGCAGGAACCGTCATAGATGGCGAGGAATGAGAAACCGGCTTTTGAATCTCTCCTTGTACGTACCCAGCCACGAACGGTTACTTCTTCGCCTACCGCTACACGGCCTTGCAGTACTTCAACTACAGGCGCTATGTTCATAAAATACTCTCTTTTGTTATTTAGTTGTTTAAAGTTGTTTGATCCCGTTTGGGAAAGGCCTTATGTTACTTGTCCACACGTAGGAAACAAGTAAAAATAGCAAGTTTAAAATGGGAATAACCAGATGAAAAGACCTTTGTAATAAGAATTTAATTTAGCTTGATGCGCCAATTAACAAAATAGCTTGCCATAATAATCAGTTAGGTTTGTCATTAACCTGCTTAGTTATATTGGGAATATCAAAGGCTTTTTTCAAGCGATCGACAAATTCATCGTCATCACAGATAGTTTTTCCTGGGCTATCAGACAACTTAGCTACTGGCTTACCATTACATTCCACTAATTTAATCACAATATTAAGTGGTTTTACCCGAGGAATATTGCAGGTTAACCGGGTTCCAATACCAAAAATAAGATTAATACGTTTATAAAAATGTTTATAAAGGATCAACGCTTTTTGTAGGTCAAGGTTATCTGAAAAAACCAGGGTTTTACTCATCGGATCGATGGCCAATTTTTTATAATGACGAATTGCTTTTTCACCCCATTCTAACGGATCTCCCGAGTCATGCCGTAATCCTTGATAACGATTAGCAAAGTTAATATCGAAGTCACGTAGGAAAGCATCCATCGTAATACAATCTGTTAGTGCAATGCCTAGTTGATCGGGATATTCATTTAGCCAACTTTGCAGCGCAACGCGTTGGCTATTAGCCAGTTCAGTACTAATTTGTTGATGAGCTTGAAACCACTCATGAGCTTGGGTACCCACCGGTCTGAGTTGTAGTTGTTCGGCTAATTTATAATTACTAGTGCCAGAAAAATAAGGAAAATGGTTTTTTAGTTCATTAACAATAGCGGATTGCACTGTACGAGAAAAACGCCGACGAGTGCCAAAATCCATTAATTTGAAGTTTGCTAAATCGATATTTTGCATTTTTGCGTCTTGGTAAAAATGCTTAATCAATTTATGTAACTGTTCAATGGCATCTTCGGCTGTTACATTGGGCGAGCGGGAGCGATGAACCAGTTCGCTGATTAAGGCTAATAGAGGGACTTCCCAAAGAATGACTTCACGCCATGGGCCACTAATTCTGAGTGCTAATTGATTTTCTGGTGTGGTATAAACGTTAACCTGCGTGGGATTGAAGCGAAAATCCTTCAACCAATCGAGATAATCTGTTTTAAAAAAAGGCAGACCTTGCAGATAGTGGTATTCAGTTGGTGTTAATGCAACGTGTGCCATTAAATCTATTTGTTGGCGTACAGCTTGGGCATAGTTACCAAGTCGCTCATCACTACGGCAACGAAATTCTGCCACTACTGACACATGGTTATAACGATGAAAAACGGCTTGTTGCATATGCAGTTTATAAGCATCAGTATCTAGTAGTGATGTAATGATAGGTGGTGCATCTAAATTCATAATGCGTTAGCTTTCCTCGCGGAAGCATTACTCTCGACTTAAAGATAAAATATGCCAGAGTATACCTGTTGATGCTAGTAAGAGTGAAGGCTGTTGTATATATATTTCTGGCGTAGTTATAAAAAATTCTAATCATCTATTTGATATTATCAACTTATTTTTATATTGGCAGCGCTTTTTGCCGCAATAAATAACCCATTAAACAGGACTGGCAAGCTTGAACATTAATCATAGGTAAATGATTTATGATCAAAAGAAACAAGTTTTAAGATATCATTTTTGCCAAATAATTGACCACATTGAGACATTAGAATAATTGATACAGGTAAAAATTTACTATGACGCAACAGCGACAAGAGAAATATCGTCAGGATTACCAGGCGCCTGATTATACCATTACAGATATTGAATTAGATTTTCAGCTTGATCCGGCAACAACTATCGTTACCGCTATTAGCCACGTAAAACGATTAAATTTACAAGCTAATCGGCTGATACTCGATGGTGAAAACTTGATTTTGCACACGATCCATATTGATGATAAACCGTGGAGCGACTATCGTGAAGAGGCTGGGAAACTGATTATTGAGTCAGTGCCAGATAGTTTTGTTCTTAAGATCGTTAATGAAATAAACCCAGTAAAAAATACCGCGCTAGAGGGGCTTTATGTGTCAGCTGATGTCCTTTGCACTCAGTGTGAGGCAGAAGGTTTCCGTCATATTACCTATTATTTAGATCGACCAGATGTATTAGCGCGTTTTACTACTTCTATTACCGCTGATAAAAGCCGTTATCCTTATTTGCTTTCTAATGGCAATCAAATTGATAAAGGAGAAAAGGAAGATGGCCGTCATTGGGTAAAATGGCAAGATCCGTTTCCTAAGCCGAGTTATCTTTTCGCCCTGGTAGCAGGTGATTTTGACGTTCTATACGATAATTTTGTTAGTCAAAGTGGCCGTAATGTAACGTTAGCTCTTTTTGTCGATAAGGGTAATCTTGATCGTGCCGACTGGGCAATGGTGTCGTTGAAAAATGCCATGCGGTGGGATGAGACACGTTTTGGTTACGAATATGATTTAGACATCTATATGATTGTTGCCGTTGATTTCTTTAATATGGGAGCCATGGAGAATAAGGGACTCAATATTTTTAATGCTAAATATGTGTTAGCAAAAACAGAAACGGCAACGGATAAGGACTATCTGAATATTGAAGCGGTGATCGGTCATGAATATTTTCATAATTGGACGGGTAATCGTATTACTTGCCGTGATTGGTTTCAATTAAGTCTTAAGGAAGGTTTAACGGTTTTTCGTGATCAAGAGTTTAGTTCGGATATGGGTTCTCGTTCCGTAAATCGGATTGAAAATGTTCGGCTGATGCGCGCGCACCAATTTGCTGAAGATGCCAGTCCAATGGCGCATCCTATTCGGCCGGAAAAAGTAATTGAAATGAATAATTTCTATACTTTGACCGTTTATGAAAAAGGGGCGGAAGTTATTCGAATGTTGCATACTCTGTTAGGTGAGGAGCGGTTTCAGGCGGGTATGAAACTCTATACTGCTCGTCATGATGGTAGTGCAGCAACCTGTGATGATTTCGTCCAAGCTATGCAAGATGCCTCTAATATCTCTCTGACGCTATTTTGTCGTTGGTATAGCCAATCGGGTACACCTTTAGTGACGGTCAGAGATGAATATTTAGCGGATAAGCAGCAATATTTACTGCATATTAGCCAAACCACAGCGCCAACGGCAGATCAAGCAGAAAAATTACCCTTACATATACCACTAGATATTGAGCTGTATGATACAGAAGGTAATGTTATTCCATTACAATATAATGGTCACGCTGTACACTCAGTGCTTAATGTAGTTAAGGCACAACAGACTTTTATTTTTGATCAAGTTAATTCACGGCCAATACCTTCATTACTGCGTGAGTTTTCCGCACCGGTGAAATTGGATTATTCATACACAGATGAGCAATTAGCATTATTGATGCAATATGCTAGTAATGAGTTTGCTCGTTGGGATGCGGCGCAATCGCTACTAGCAATTTATATTAAACAAAATGTGGCACGCCTACAGCAGCGGCAAGAATTAATATTACCGTTGCATATTATTGATGCATTCTGAGCGGTTTTACTTGATAAAGCCTGTGATCCGGCTTTAAAAGCACAACTATTTACTTTGCCTTCAGAAAATGAAGTCGCCGAGTGGTTTGAGATCATCGATCCGATAGCCATTCACGATGTTATTAACTTTATTAGCCAAAAATTTGCCACTGCAATGACGGCGGAATTTGTTACCGTTTATCATGCTAATAAAGTGACTGAGTATCGGATTGATCATGGGGATATTGCCAAACGTTCCTTGCGAAATAGATGCTTATTTTATCTGGCTTTTGGCCATAATAAGCCCCAAGCGGATAAGTATGTATCCGAGCAGTATTATCAGGCTAATAATATGACTGATGCGATGGCGGCATTAAATGCAGCAGTGGCGGCACAATTACCAAGTAGTCAACAGCTTATGGCAGAGTTTGAACAGCGCTGGCGCCATGATGGTTTGACAATAGATAAATGGTTTATGCTGCATGCTAGCAGTCCAGCTAAAAATGTTCTGACAACCGTACGTTCTTTGCTGACTCATCCAACATTTAGCATGGAAAATCCTAATCGAGTACGTGCACTGATTGGGACTTTTGTTGCACAAAATCCTTCGGCATTTCATGCCGAAGACGGCACTGGCTATCAATTTTTAGTGGAAATGTTAACTATTTTAAATAGCAGCAATCCGCAAGTTGCTTCGCGTTTAATTGAACCATTGATTCGTCTAAAGCGCTATGACGAAACACGGCAAAATCGGATGTATCAGGCGTTAAAACAGTTGCAAGGATTAACCGATCTTTGTGCTGATCTATTTGAAAAAATTACTAAGGCGTTGGAAAAGCAATAGCCTTTTATTTTTTGCTAAGCTACTAACGTTTTCCTTAATCAAAACGATTAGTCAAATAAGATATCCCTTCTTTTGCAAGATTATTTGGGGGGGATATCTATCAGTTTGCTTTTACCTATTATTTTTGAAAACTTAAATGACAAAAAGCAGTGTCATATTAGGCATATTTAAATTATCATGATCATCTGTACATACCATTTGAGTTTACTGATAAATTTAGCAGTAGACTGTTTTATAGAGTAAAAAGCGGCAAATGGTTTCTACGACTAAATAATTTACATTATCTATCAAAAAAAGGTACAACTAATGTTTTATCCCCTTATCCGCAAGGCGCTATTTCGTTTAAATCCTGAACAAGCCCATGAAATCACCTTCCGACAGCTTAAATACATCATGCATTCACCGCTCCGGTTTATGATCCGGCAGTCGGTCAATTTTAAACCTACGACTTGCATGGGACTAACATTTAAAAATCCATTGGGATTAGCGGCCGGTCTTGATAAAGATGGTGAATGTATTGATGCTTTTGGTGCAATGGGATTTGGTTTCGTAGAAATAGGAACGGTCACACCTCGTCCCCAGCCTGGTAATGAAAAGCCTCGGCTATTTCGCCTGGTTGAAGCTGAGGGACTGATCAATCGCATGGGTTTTAATAATCTAGGTGTTGATAACTTGGTTGAGAATGTTAAAAAAGCCAAATACGACGGCATTATTGGCATTAACATTGGCAAAAATAAAGATACGCCGATTGAACAGGGTAAAGAGGATTATTTAATTTGCATGGAAAAAATTTATCCTTATGCAGGTTATATTGCGGTCAATATTTCTTCACCGAATACGCCCGATTTAAGATTATTACAATATGGTGAAGCATTGGATGATCTATTGCGGTCAATTAAAAATAAACAACACTTGTTAGCCGAACAACAGCAAAAGTATGTTCCTGTGGTAGTAAAAATTGCGCCTGATTTAACAGAAGAAGAGATTATTCAAATTAGCGATAGTTTAATTCGTCACCAGATTGATGGTGTTGTAGCGACCAATACGACTTTAGATCGGAATTTAGTGAAAGGATTAAGATATTCAGAGGAAGCGGGCGGTTTAAGCGGCCGACCTGTGCAATTAAAAAGTACTGAAATTGTTCGTTTATTGACAAAAGAATTAAAAGGGCAGATACCTATTATTGGTGCAGGTGGAATTGATTCTTTGGTTGCGGCCAGAGAAAAATTGGCTGCAGGAGCATCATTATTACAAGTTTATTCTGGGTTTATTTATCACGGACCTAAATTAATTAAAAATATTGTTAATTATATTTAATCTTTATTTAGAGCATAAAAAAGTAAGCAGTTTTTTTTATTTATTAATATTTGTTTGTAATCTGATAATTTATTAAATTCAGGATCTTCTTTGAATATCTTTACATAAAAACTCGAAATTTTTTTTATTATTTCTATTATTTATTTTATAGCAATACTTTTTTATCTTAATTCTAATTAGTATGGATTTTAAGCTAGTAAATAGAGTGATCAGATTGAGGGGTGATAAATGAAAATAAAACCCAATAATCAGTGGCGCTGGTATTACGATGATGAACATGAAAGGATGATGTTAGATTTAGCTAATGGAATGTTATTTCGTTCATGTTTTCCAGCAAAAATGTTGGTTGCATCTGCTTATGGAGAAATGACTTTCAATATTGATGATGCGGGGTTATACCATTGTATTGAAGAACAGGTGCAAAAGTTATCACTTTCTAATGAGCATAGTGCGGAATTAATTTTAAATGCATTAGTTGCTTTTCGTTTTTTAAAGCCGCAGATGCCTAGAAGCTGGTATTTTTTGCCAGTAAATTGCCATGATGATTTGGTGTTAGGGGATGTTGTTCAGGTTCATATTGAAGATAGTGGACAGCAAGCGTTGTTTTTAGTGGCAGAAGCAGGCAAATATGCCAGCTTATGTTTACTAATCGAACCTAGATTAGTATTGAAAGATCGGTTAATGAGGTTTTGTGACCCAATTAAGATTATGAATAATCGCTTAATGATTTATCAACCACCAGCCAGTAGTTTAATATATGAAAGGGCCGTTTCATAAAACATAACCTGAATTAATCAATATTCAAGGTTTATATAATAACTAAATTACAAAGCATCTTTTAACCAATAGTAATATCCATCATTCATTGATGACGAATGATGGATAAGGATTAGTTTAATAATAATAATTTAATATTTGTTTTAGGAATGCAACTGCAACTTAAGATAACTCCATCATCTTTGATTGCTGTTTTTGTTAATGGGATCACTTCACCTGCTATTAGTTTCATTTTACAACAACCACAAATGCCTGCTCGGCATGAATAAGGAATTTTTAAGCCATGCTTTTCCAATTGCTCCAAAATAACCCTTTGATTATTAGCTAAATACTCTGTGCCATTAACATTGATTAATACTGTTGTTTCCTTTTCTGGATTGATTATCTGCGACTTGGTTGATCTTACGCTTTTATATTGCTTCGGCTGTTTTTTAGTTAAGATTTTTACCACATCACCAAGGCGGAGCAGACCGCTATTTTGGGCAATAGCATTTTGGCCAAAATCAATTTCTCCGTTCTCGTCAGTGCGGAAATTTTGCAGTGTGGTTAACGGCTCTCCAGTTGGATGTTGCGCGCCATTATCAATGTTTACTGTCGTCAAAATGCAGCGGCTACAAGGTTTGACCAGTTCAAAAATAACCTCACCGATTTGTATTGTTTGCCAGCTATCTTCAGCAAAAGCTTCTGCACCTATTATGATCAAATTGCCTCTAAATTGTTCTATGTTGATTTTAGCAGGGCATAATTGTTGAACTGCTTTAAATGAGGCTTGATTAATAAGAAGATAAGGATAGCCATCTGCAAATGAGAGCGGGATGGTTGGAAATCTTTTTATTCGGCGGCTGGGTATATCACCTAACCATCTTAATTGAACGGTAAAACTAAAATACTGCGACAGCCATTGATTTATCTTTGCTGGTGCGGCTAAGGAGGTAAAATGATTTCCCCATACTTCTGTTGGCAAGGGATCATTAATAAAGTCTTTATATAAAATAGTTGCTGTTTGATTATCAGGTGCCTGTATTTGGATACCATTATCAAGTATTATTGGCTTAAATAACAGCATTTGTGGATATTGCCGCGCAGTAATAAACCCACCTTGATCATTGGTAACCATGAAATTGCGATCGAAAACCAGGCCACTATTTTCTGCATAGGCCTGTGGCATACGAATGCCTTTCATTGATTTAACGGGATGGATATAAAGACGAGACAACCGGATCATTCTTAACTCCTGTTTAAGCGCAATAATTTTGCTAGTAACTTTATGATATGTCGACAGGGTTAGCTATAATGTGCAGCAATTTTTTATTTAGGTGACAGCGATATGAAAGCTCTGTTTGCTACTACGGCATTTGGACTGGAAGAATTACTTAAAAGTGAATTAGAAGTATTAGGCGCAAAGCAGTGTCATATTGCACCCGGTGGCGTGCATTTTCAAATTGACGAACATGGTATGTATTTGAGTCTATTATGGAGTCGTTTAGCCTCAAGAATTTTATTACCCTTAGCTCGTTGCCAGATTGTTAATGATCTTGATCTCTATCTTGCCGCACAAACAATTGCTTGGCCAGATTTGTTTACCGTTAATGATACTTTTGCTGTTTATTTTAATGGAACCAACCAAGTTATCCGCAATAGCCAGTATGGGGCGCTACGAGTGAAGGATGCTATTGTCGATAGCTTCCAGCGTAAAATGAATCAACGGCCTAATATTGCTAAACAACAACCCGATATACGCATTAACGTCCAATTAAATAAAGATAATGCCACAATATCGTTAGATCTAAGTGGTGATCCGCTCCATCTCCGTGGATATCGTAGTTTGGCAGGGCAAGCGCCTATCAAAGAGAATTTAGCCGCAGCGATTGTCTTACGCTCAGGTTGGCAGCCTGGATCGCCAATGGTCGATCCTATGTGTGGTTCGGGTACACTTTTAATTGAAGCTGCAATGATGGCTTGTGATCGTGCACCTGGTTTAGCACGTCAAGTTTGGGGATTTCAGCATTGGTCAGGTTATAATGCTACGCTTTGGGCTAAGGTAATTGCTGAAGCGGAAAAACGTTTTCAAACGGGTATCCAGCAAGCTACTGCACTTTTTTATGGCTATGATATTGATCGCCACATTTTAGCCGTCGCCAAAAAGAATGCCAAACAAGCGGGTGTTCAATCCTTAATAAATTTCCAACATGCTGATGCGGCGAAGTTGGAAAATCCATTAACATTTGCCCAAACGGGTTTTATCATCAGCAATCCACCCTATGGCGAGCGTTTGCAAAGTGAACCGGCATTAATCGCACTCTATAGTCTATTGGGCAGGGTAGTAAAAAGTCATTTTCCTGGTTGGCATTTGTCATTATTTAGTGGTTCGCCTGAACTATTAGCTTGCTTAGGACTGCGGGCAGAACGTGAATTTAAAGCTAAAAATGGACCATTAAATTGCCTGCAAAAAAATTATCGTTTATCCGCTAAATTAGTTGGCGTTCAGGCCATGGTTGGCGAAGATTTTGCTAATAGATTGAAAAAAAATGAAAAAAAACTTAATAAATGGGCGAAGCAACAAGGAATTGATTGTTATCGAATTTATGATGCTGATTTACCTGAATACAATGTTGCCGTTGATCGTTATGGCGAACATATTGTTATTCAAGAGTATGCTCCACCAAAGAGTATAGATAGCCATAAAGCGAAACAACGCCTGTATGATGTGATTAGTGCAACTATGAAGGTATTAGCGTTAACTTCCACCCAATTGGTGTTAAAAACACGTCAGCGTCAATCAGGCAAGCAACAATATGAGAAATTATCCCAACAGGGTAAGTTTTTATTAGTCCATGAATATAATGCTCAATTATGGGTAAATTTGACCGATTATCTGGATACAGGATTGTTTTTAGATCATCGCTTGGTGCGTAAAATGTTAGCCAACATGAGTAAAGGAAAAGATTTCTTGAATCTGTTTGCGTACACGGCGTCAGCGTCGGTACACGCGGGTCTTGGTGGAGCAAGTTCAACCACCAGCGTTGATATGTCGCGTACCTATTTAGAATGGGCAGAAAAAAATTTACAAACTAATCAATTAGCCGGACGGCAACATCGGCTTATTCAGGCCGATTGTTTAGGTTGGTTAGCACAGACGACAGATAAATTTGATTTGATTTTCATTGATCCACCCACTTTCTCCAATTCAAAACGCATGAATACTACCTTTGATGTGCAACGCGATCATATCAACTTAATGATGCAGATTAAGCGCTTGTTGCGTCCTGGTGGTACAGTTGTATTTTCTAATAATAAGCGTGGTTTTAAAATGGATATGTCAGGCATTACTCAATTAGGATTAACTGCCAAGGAAATCACTCAGCAAACTGTTTCACTTGATTTTATACGTAATCGCCAGATCCATAACTGCTGGTTGATTGGTCATGCAGATGAGGAAAAGTAATTTATGTCATTAATTAATATGTCAGCTGCCTATCTGGCTTTTAGTGATGCACCATTATTAGATAATACAGAGTTGCATATTGAAGATAATGAAAGGGTCTGCCTGGTTGGTCGTAATGGTGCTGGCAAATCAACTCTAATGCGGGTATTGACCAAAGAACAACCGCTTGATGATGGACAGGTCGTTTATCAACAGGATCTACAAGTAGCTCGTTTACAACAAGATCCACCGCGTGATACCGGTGGTACGGTTTTTGATTTTGTCGCTGAAGGTGCTAAAGAGCAGGCAAATTATATTAAGTCCTTTCATAAAATAACCAAAATGGTGGAGCAAGATCCCAGTGAAAAGAATCTTAATAGGTTAGCGGAATTGCAAGAGATATTAGATCGCGATAATTTGTGGTTACTCGATACACAAATTAATGATGTGATTAAGCAATTGCAGCTACCAGCTGATAGCCCGTTATCTGCTTTGTCCGGCGGTTGGTTACGCAAAGCTGCGTTGGCGCGTGCCTTAGTTTGTGGGCCACGCGTGCTTTTTCTTGATGAACCAACCAATCATCTGGATATTACTACTATTTTGTGGTTAGAAAATTTTCTTAAAGATTTCCAAGGTAGTATCGTGTTTGTCTCGCATGATCGCTCTTTTATTCGCCATATGGCAACGCGCATCATTGATCTTGATCGGGGTAAATTAGCTTCCTGGCCCGGTGATTATGACGATTATCTGACTAACAAGGAAGAAGCATTACGAGTAGAAGATCAACAGAATGCTGAGTTTGATCGCAAATTGGCGCAGGAAGAAATTTGGATCCGCCAGGGAATAAAAGCACGCCGTACTCGTAATGAAGGCAGAGTAAGAGCATTAAAATCTTTACGGCAGGAACGTTCGCAACGGCGTGAGGTACTTGGCACAGCAAAGATGCAGGTTTCTGATGCCAGTCGTTCTGGCAAGCTCGTGTTTGAGCTTGAAAATGTCAATTATCGTATTGGTCAGAAAGTGTTAATTGATAATTTTAGTGTGCAAGTACAACGTGGCGATAAAATAGCATTAATCGGGCCCAATGGGTGTGGCAAGACGACATTGCTCAAATTGATGTTAGGCCAACTTGAGGCGGATAGCGGCAATATTTATCGCGGTACCAAACTTGAGATTGCTTATTTTGATCAACATAGATTAACGTTAGATCCCGATAAAACAGTGATGGATAATTTAGCTGAAGGTAAACAGGAAGTGATGGTTAATGGACAGTCGCGTCATGTCCTTGGCTATTTACAAGATTTCTTATTTCATCCTAAACGGGCAATGACACCGGTACGAGCCCTTTCCGGTGGAGAAAAAAATAGATTATTATTGGCACGTTTGTTTTTAAAACCTAGTAACTTATTGATTCTTGATGAGCCAACCAACGATTTGGATATTGAAACACTTGAACTATTGGAAGAGCTCGTTGATAGTTATAAAGGGACAGTTTTATTGGTTAGCCATGATCGTCAATTTGTTGATAATACCGTAACCGAGTGCTGGATGTTTGAAGATCATGGTAAAGTTGAGCGCTATGTAGGGGGTTTTTATGACGCCTCTTCGCAGCGTGAACAAAAAGTTTCTTTATCGCAGCATTCAACTACTAGTAAAACCAATATCAAGGACGCAGAAACAACTAAAGAACAGCCAAAACGAAAAAGTAATAAAATTAGTTATCATTTATTGCGGGAACTAGAAGAATTACCGGTACGGCTAGAAGCCTTAGAAGCTGAAATTGCCATATTGCAATCTCAAGTTAGTGCCCCTGAATTTTTTAATCAGCCTCATGCTGTTACTGAATCAGTATTAAAAACGTTAGCCGAG